>DRJK01000145.1 GCA_011052215.1 Gammaproteobacteria bacterium | reverse complement strand
TCATTGAGCAGAAGATCAACCGCTTCAGCTTTTCTGCAAACAGGACTATAGATTGTAACCGGCTCCTGTTTACCCTTTACACATACCCGGTCAAGTTCCTGAAAAACATAATCGTCACACTGCTGTTTTGTGTGTTCACTCACGATCAGGTCGCAGCCGTAGTAGCGTGTCAGGCCTTCCAGTCTTGAAGCCAGGTTGACCGCATCACCCAGAACCGTATAGGCACGACGGAATTCAGAGCCCATGTCACCCACACTCATTATTCCGGTGTTGATACCGATACCAATTTGCATGGCCGGGTAACCTGCCAACGCAAAAGTGTGTTGAAGCTGTTTCACTTCTTTCAGCATGTCCATGGCTGCATCGAGGCTGTGTGAAGCATGTTTATCATCTACAACAGGTGCCCCCCAGAAGGCCATGATCATATCGCCGACATATTTATCAATCGTGCCTTTATGGGTAAAAATGATCCGTGTCATGGGTGTAAAAAACCGGTTAAGAAGGTCCTTGAGTTCGTTAGCGGATAGTTTTTCAGAGATGGCTGTAAAGCCAACAATGTCTGCAAACAAAACGGTTAGTTCCCTGGTCTCACCCTGGACATGGTAATGCTCGGGGTCCCGGTTCATTTGTTCAACCAGGTGTGGTGGAACATATTGTCCAAATATACTGGATATCTTTTTACGATTGAGGGTTTCAGATATAAACCCGCGTGCGAGGTAGTATGAGGAAAGGGCGAATACCGTAATCAGTGGGACAGACAGGGCCAGGACCAGCCCTTGTGAGTGCCACAGTGAGAAATTAGCGACAACAACGGCAAATAATAATAACGTACTCGAGACAATGATCCATACCGCACTCAGCCGCGGCAACAATAGAATCAGGACAAGGCCGATAATCAGGATCATGAAAAAATTTGCGCCCGCAGCCCAGGATGGTTCATAGGGAAATTTACCCTGTATCAGGGCATGAACCAGGCTTGCATGAATCTCAACCCCCGGCACATTGGCCTGTAACGGGGTGGTTCGCATATCAAAAAGGCCCTGGGCGCTTGTGCCGATCAGGATAATCTTGTTATTTATTCTTGCCGGGGCAATGCGTTTATTGAGAATATCGCTTGCAGACAGTGTTTGAAAGGTATTTTGTCTACCCTGATACGGAATCAGGACATTTCCCAGACCATCAGTCGGGATTCTGTTCTTTCCCAGTATCAGGTGCTCCATGGCATTGTC
This sequence comes from Gammaproteobacteria bacterium, assembly GCA_011052215.1. GTDB lineage: Bacteria > Pseudomonadota > Gammaproteobacteria > JAADHQ01 > JAADHQ01 > JAADHQ01. Next base: position 4,744 of record DRJK01000145.1, on the reverse strand, counting down.
CCTGCCCAATTTATGCATATCAATGCTGACCTCATCCAGCAGCAGGAACAGGCGTGTTATTTCCAGGGCCAGCGACGGGTATATCTTATCCTTGTAGCGCAAAATCAGTGGTGTCTTTCGAATAATGCCGTCACGGTCGGGCCTTGTCGTGAAAAAGCCGCCGGCGGGATGGTGTTTATGCATGATGGCCAGGTTGGCCGTATAGGCTTCAGCTTCAGGTAAACTGGCCAGCATGGCGTCATTGATATTGGTTACTGTGAGCGGGGGTGGCAGTTTCCCGGTCAGGGTATGTGAACGGTTATGCAGGACATAACCCAGTACCACATCGCGGTCTTTAAAGCTGTTACTGAATTGTTCGTCATAATTGAATTCCGGGATCATGTTTTTGAGATCTGACATTGTGTCCGGGCTTTGAATTTCGTGCATCTGGAAATGGTTCAGTACTTCCCTGGCGCTATTGCGATCTTTTTCTGCAAAGACAATATCAAAACCGACAACCAGGGCCCCGGCCTCAAATAATTGGTCGGTTAGCAGTGCCATTTTATTGCGAGGCCAGGGCCATTGACCCGTTTCCTTAAGACTTTTTTCATCAATATCGATGATGACAATCCGGGGTGTTTCGGATGTGGTTTTCGGTAAGGTACTGGCAAGGCGAATATCATAGGCAATATTATCCAAACGCTCACGAATATTATTGATCAGCGGGCTGTCCGATGTCTGCAACCATAACAGGCTGCCGAGTAACACCAGGCTGATACCGCGAATGATTATATTACTGCCACGCATATCCAGTCAGGCTTCCATAGCAGGGCAATCCCCCTCAGGAAGGGGGTGGTGATATAATACAGGCAGTTATTTTCTTTTTTATCGATCATTTTTTATGACCCCGGCCCATCAGCGATCTACCCGTTTCAGCCCGGGGAATCGCCCTGTCGACTATATGTGTATGTTATCGGTCGACAAAGAGGGATTTCATGAGATAGTACTTTCAGCCGATTATTATTTCCAGGTCAGTGTCGTCAGTCTCAGGGCAAAACTCAGATTAATGACATTGGCCTCGAATGTTCCATTTATCGATTTAAACATCCCGTACGATGCGCGCAAACTGGTACTGCGTGATGTCCGGTAACCAATTCCGATCATGGCCTGTGTCACCAGCCCGTCACCGATTGCCAGACCACCCCCTCCGGCCGCACCGGCCAGCACCTCTGCATTTAGCACGAGCCGGTTTTTTTTATGGAGCGGAAAGATGATTCCGGTTCCAATCAGGCCTGCGGCATAACCGCCGGCCCCGCCATCGTATGCGCCTATGGCCTGTCCCGTCAGGTAAATATTACGGTTGACCATAATATCGGCCTGCAGGCCAAACAGATTAATATTGCGGTTATCCGGTGTGGTTTGTGATTTTCGCCGTGTATCCCCTTTTGGCAGATACGTCTGGTGGGTTGCACGAATACGCCAGTGGCGTGGTTTGATATTCAACCCGCCGGGGTTTGGTTTTTTCGGAGGGCGGTCACTGTGGCCAATATAAATTCCGAGTGAGGTTGCCTCAAAATCCCCATCGGGTGCATTCTGGAATCCTGCCTTCAGACCCAGTAACAGGCCGTTATTAAATCGATGTTGAAGATTCAGGCTGGTGTCGGCAATAAACCCCCCGCCGGTATCTACGTTACCCCCTCCCGATGCACCCAGACTCACCGCCAGTTTCAGGTTGTTCTGCCCCGGCAACTGGTAATCATATCCCAGGCCCAGCAGAATAGAGGCGTAGCCGTCACTGTTGCCCCTCATTGCACCAAGGGCCTGGAGCCTGAGGAAGGTATTTTTGTGAAAATAGGTGTCCCATTCCACCCCGACAAGCGACATATCGGCATCCTGTACCTGTCCACGGGTATTTCGTGTGCCGGCAGGCAAGTCGTAATTCTGTATCAACAGGGAAAAATCCTGTGATGCCGGCCGGTTTTTACCGAGATAGTTATCATCAACAGAACTTACCCGACTGGTTTTTCCCCAGTCACCCGATATTAAAAGTGACAATGGTTTTTCGAATACAACAGATGCTTGTGTACTGTTTATGGAACCATTCGGAAATTTGATCTGGCTGTATTGCAGGCCGATTTTGCCAACAGGTGTAAGGTATGACATGCCGATATGGGGCCGGAGCATCAGCCCGCCACCCTGGGGTGCACCGCCACCACCACCGCCACCGATAAAAATACCGGCGTCCAGTTCCAGTTGCCTGCCCAGCCGTTTTTTAATGCCCGTTTCCATGCCGCCGGTAAAAAATCCACCTCGTTGACCACTAACCGCACCATAGATCCCAAATCCTGCATACAGGTAGCGATTGAGGTGGACAAGGTAGCTACCACCCAGTAATCCCGTTTTTTCATTCCCGGGCAAGGTGATTTCTTCAGCAGTCAGGCGCAACATCGCAGGTCGTGGTTTTGGTGAAGCAAGGGCAAACTGGTTCAATGCCAGCGACAGAATGATTAATTGAAATAGAAACCTGGGCATTATGTTATTTTATTCAGTATGTTATATTCATTGGCCTGTGCCGGGACAGTATAAGATAAACGGTTGTCTGACTGTAATCAATATTTTAAGGTTTCGCGCAGCTGAACGCTGATTTGAATCTCTGAGGGTTTAATACCCCGTCAGCTTGCTGCGGGGTGGTTTAATTTGTGGGGGGGAATAGAAAGCAGTGAATACGTTATTCTGGCAAGGTAAACGCGTATTTCTGACCGGGCACACCGGCTTCAAGGGTAGCTGGCTGTCCCTCTGGTTGCAGTCTATGGGTTCCGAGATCCGAGGCTTCTCTTTGCCGGCGCCGACTGACCCCGCCCTGTTCCATGAGGCCCGGGTTGCAGATGGCATGGATTCACAGCAAGGTGATATCAGGAATTTTGATGAATTGCATAAAAGTCTGGCAGCATTCAGACCAGAAATCGTTATCCACATGGCGGCCCAGTCACTGGTTCGCCTTTCATATGATACCCCGGTTGAAACCTATGCAACCAATGTGATGGGAACCGTGCATTTATTCGAGGCAATTCGTAAAACAGGTGGCATAAAGGCGGTTGTTAATATCACAACGGACAAGTGTTACGAGAACAGGGAATGGGTCTGGGGATATCGTGAAAATGAACGAATGGGTGGTGCCGACCCCTACAGTAACAGTAAAGGCTGTGCCGAGCTTGTCACCTCATCTTTCAGACACTCATTCTTCAATGAAAAAAATCATCACGAACATGGTTGTGCCCTTGCCTCTGTCCGGGCCGGTAATGTCATTGGCGGGGGCGATTGGGCGCTGGACAGGCTGATTCCTGATACCCTCAGGGCATTTGAAAAAAAGCAGGCAGTCGAAATCAGGTTCCCCGATGCCGTCAGACCCTGGCAACATGTACTCGAACCCCTCTGCGGTTATCTTATGCTGGCAGAACAGCTTTATGTTCACGGTACGGAGTATGCCGAGGCCTGGAATTTTGGTCCGGATGATACCGATGCAAGACCCGTGCAGTGGATTGTAGAAAAAATGGCCAATATCTGGGGTGAAGGGGCAGACTGGAACGTGGATCCGGGTACGCACCCCCATGAAGCCGGTTATTTGAAACTGGATTGTTCAAAGGCAACAACGGGTCTTGACTGGCATCCGGTGTGGGGGCTGGAAGAGGCCCTGGAAAGAATTGTAGACTGGCACAAGGCCTGGCTGGGTGGGGGAGATATGCGTGAAAAGACACTGGCAGAAATAACGGATTATATAAAGGTCAGGGCAGGCAACTGAGTGGGGCATGCAGTTCAGGATCGGCCATTAAATAATTCGGCGCTTTCCTGGCATTCAGGAAGTGATTATCTTCAGATCAATATGTTATATTTGGCATCTACGGCCTATACAGGTAAGGTATAGCTGAATTTAATGTTTTGCAGGACTTAAATAAAGAATGTACGAATTACAAAGATCCCGGGTTCTGGTCACAGGCGGGGCAGGATTTTTAGGCTCACATTTGTGTGAACGCCTGCTTGAACAGGGCAAGGACGTCATCTGCCTGGATAATTACTTTACCGGCACCAAAGACAATATTCTGGGTTTGCTGGATAACCCCCATTTCGAGGTGATGCGCCATGACGTGACCTTCCCCCTTTATGTCGAGGTTGACGAGATCTATAATCTGGCCTGCCCGGCCTCACCGATTCATTACCAGTTTGACCCTGTGCAGACAACAAAAACCAGTGTGCATGGCGCGATCAACATGCTGGGTCTGGCCAAACGCATCAAGGCCAGGATCATGCAGGCATCAACCAGTGAGGTCTATGGCGACCCGCAGGTTCACCCGCAAACCGAGGATTACTGGGGACATGTGAATCCGAATGGTGTCCGTTCCTGTTATGACGAGGGCAAGCGGTGTGCGGAAACACTTTTTTTCGATTATCGCAGGCAACATGGCCTGAATATCAAGGTCGCCAGAATATTCAATACCTATGGTCCCAGGATGCACCCGAATGACGGGCGTGTTGTTTCCAACTTCATTGTACAGGCGCTGACCGGCAAGGATATCACCATTTATGGTGATGGCAGCCAGACGCGGTCATTCTGCTATGTCGATGACCTGATCAGTGGTTTTATCAGGTTAATGGATACACCAGATGAAGTCACCGGCCCGATTAACATGGGCAATCCCGACGAGTTCACGATCAGGGAGCTGGCTGAAAAGGTGATCGAGATGATCGGCTCGGGCTCAAAAATCAAATA
>DRJK01000144.1 GCA_011052215.1 Gammaproteobacteria bacterium | reverse complement strand
TGTCAGTGACTCACCGGCAAAAACCTGCCTGACCGCCGCCATCGAGGATTCGAGGTTTTCAGGGTGAATCAAATCCCTGAGTGACATACCGACATACTCCTCACGGCTATATCCCATTTTATCCAGCTCAATCTGATTGGCATCCATGATACGGCCATCCGGGCTGACCAGGTGAATCATGTCAGGGGCATCATTGAACAACGAGCGGTATCTGATTTCTGATTCCTCGCATGCCTCCCCGATACGCAGGCGTTCACGAATATTTCTTACCAGCGCCATCCCCGCAGGTTGTCCGTCCCACTCGGTCAGGGAGACACGCAGTTCAACAGGCAGTTTGTCACCAGCCCTGGTAATAAACACGGTCTCATAACAAGCGTCCTCATCGCTCCCGTCGATATGCCTGTGGTGGTGTTCCAGCATCAGTTTATATTGATCGGGGGGGACGACTTTCTGAATGTCTGTACCAATGAGTTCTTGCGGGGTATAGCCGAGCATATCGGCCAGTCGCTGATTAACAAATACGTAACGACCGTTCAGGGTAACGAGCAGGCCACCGTTGAGCTTTTCTGCAAGCATCTGCCAGTGGGAAGGGACGGTGTGCCGCAGGTCTGCTACCAATTTTTTTCCGTATGTGTTGTTTATCTTTACGAATTATAGTGTACAAGGTCAGAAAATAGTACAATAGTTCGTATTGATTGGTCGTGGTTCGATTCTGCAACGCTTCTCGACTCCGGGATACCCGGAAGTTTGTCTCAGGTTCAATACCCTGACAGATGTTGGTGATATTGTTTATTATCGGATGGATTGCAGCCGATAGCCATCCCTGTTCCACCTCAATACACTACCCTGTGTGACCCAGTCACCCAGCACAATTCGTCTGGTTTTGTTATCAAGCTCATGAATGGCAGGACGATGTGTATGACCATGTATCAGCATGGGTGTGTTGTTGTCCTGCATATATTGTTTAACGGTATCCGGGTTCACGTCCATAATATCTTCCGGTTTTGTCTGTGTGTGCTGTTGACTTTGTTTACGCAGATTTTTTGCAATTTGCTCTCTTTTTTTCAGAGGCAGTTGCAGGGTTTTTCTTATCCAGTCCGGATCACGAACCTGTTGGCGAAATTGCTGGTAGTCGATATCATCGGTGCACAATAAGTCACCATGCATGAGCAGGATCCTGTTGCCATATAACTCGATGACATATGGGTCTGGTAACAGTTGGCAGCCAGTCAGCGATTCAAACCGTGAACCGATAAGAAAGTCTCTGTTGCCATGCTGTATGTAAACGGATGTGCCTTGGCTGGTGAGTTGTTTGATGGCCTTGATAACCTTCCGGTGTTCCGGATTATTGTCGTCATCACCGAGCCAGACTTCAAAAAGATCTCCAAGGATGTAGAGGGCATCACTTTTGCGCGCATCCGTATCCAGAAAGCCCAGAAACAGTTTGCTGATCTCCGGATGGCTGGAATCCAGATGGAGATCGGCAATAAACAAGGTTTCATCCTGCATCAGTCTGAGGGTGTTGCCTCGATAACGGTGGCTGATTCTATTATCACATCTTCAATCGGGACATCCTGATGCGCACCTGTTGATGAGGTCGCTGTTTTCTCGATTGCCTGGACGATATCCATCCCGCCTGTTACCTTGCCGAAGACGCAATAACCCCATCCCTGCGCCGTGGGTGCACTGTAGTTCAGGAATGAATTATCCTTCGTGTTGATAAAAAATTGTGAGGAGGCAGAATCCGGATCTGGCGTACGCGCCATGGCGATCGTACCCAGGTCATTGGCAAGACCATTATCGGCTTCATTTTTGATCATCGCATTGGTTTCTTTTTGTTCCATACCCGGTGTAAAACCGCCCCCCTGAATCATAAAGCCGGGAATGACTCGATGGAAAATGGTCCCGTTATAGTGCCCTGCCTCGACGTATTCAATAAAGTTTTTTACCGTAATGGGGGCCTTGTCCGGGTACAATTCCAGTGTGATTGTGCCAAAGTTGGTTTTCAGGGATACGTTCATGATAGATCTTCCTGTAAGCTGTTGATTTATAGATTTATTTTCAGGATCTGCCGGGGTCATCTGTTTCCGGGAAGCAATGATGGCCACGACCACCATAACGATCACAATGGACAGGCTGAGATAACGGGTCATACTGATTCTTCCTTCCGGGTTCCTGCCTGTATAATATCGCTTTTCAGGCAAAGCTACAAAAACACCCTGGCAAACGGGCATCATCTGTTTTCGGACACGGGCCATACTGCTACACTATGCAGCCAATTGCAGCCTGAAAATATTTGCATCATCAGTGGTAGAACAAATGCTGAAAATCTATAACAACCTGACCCGTAAAAAAGAATTATTCACACCTATTAATCCTGAAAATGTACGAATGTATGTGTGTGGCATGACGGTTTATGATCTGTGCCACCTCGGCCATGCCCGGGTGCTGGTTGCATTCGATGTAGTCTACCGTTATTTGCAGCATATTTATGGCGCGGAACATGTCAATTATGTAAGGAATATTACCGATATTGATGACAAGATTATTAACCGGGCCAATGAAAATGGAGAGGTGTTTTCTGACCTGACCGAGCGATTTATCAAATACATGCATCAGGATGCAGAGGCATTAAATATCCTGCCTCCCAACCAGGAGCCGCGGGCAACGACGCACATGGCCGGGATTATCAGTATGATTAACACGCTGGTCGAAAAGGGTTTTGCCTATGCAGCAAATAATGGGGATGTTTATTATGATGTGAGCCAGTTTGAACCTTACGGGCAATTGTCCGGGAAAAATATCGGGGACCTTCAGGCCGGTGCCCGTGTAGAGGTTGATGAGGGCAAGGATGATCCACTGGATTTTGTTTTGTGGAAGGCCGCCAAGCCGGATGAACCCCACTGGGACTCACCATGGGGCAAGGGCAGGCCCGGTTGGCATATCGAATGTTCGGCCATGTCGACCCACTGCCTGGGAAATCACTTTGATATTCATGGGGGGGGGATGGATTTACAGTTCCCGCATCATGAAAATGAAATCGCTCAATCCGAAGGCGTCAGCGGTGAAAAATTTGTCAATGTATGGATGCACAATGGTTTTGTTCGCATCGATAATGAAAAGATGTCCAAGTCCCTGGGTAATTTTTTCACGGTCAGGGAAATTCTTGAACGTTATCGCCCCGAGGTAATTCGTTACTTTATCCTGAACAGTCATTACAGAAGCCCGTTAAACTATTCCGATAAACAACTGGATAGCGCGCAGGCTGCCCTCGAGGGTTACTACACGGCGCTAAGGGGGTTGAAGGTCAGTCAGATAGAGGAGTTGGGCAGGTATGGCGAACGTTTTTATGCTGCAATGGATGATGACTTCAATACAGCAGAGGCCATTGCAGTACTGGCGGAACTACGCAGGGATATTAATCAGGCCAGGAATGATGATCGCAACAGGGCAAGCCATCTGGCCTCCGTGCTGGTGAAGTTAGCCGGATTACTGGGAATACTGCAGGATGATGCCGAACTGTTTTTACAACAGGGGGGCAGGCCGGGCGTGAGTGGTGACCTGGGTGATGCCGAGATTGAAAACCTGATCCGGCAACGCAATGTTGCCAGGCAAGAGAAAAACTGGACCGAGTCAGACCGTATTCGCGATCTGTTTGTGAAGGAAGGCATCGTGCTCGAGGATAGTGCCAAGGGTACCTGCTGGCGTCGTGAATAGTTACCATTTTTTATAAAACCTGCCACTGCTAATTAACCCATGACGAATATAGCTAAAATGTAAGTGGCAAGTGCGTTTCGGGCTAAATAGAACAATCCGGACATGAAACCGGCAAGCCTGATCAAGACACGCAAAACATGCCATCCATGGCGGCTCGGCTGCCGCGTCCGTGCGGCAGACGGTCTT
>DRJK01000143.1 GCA_011052215.1 Gammaproteobacteria bacterium | reverse complement strand
GCAAAGGGCCATTCTCCCGGAAGGTATAAAACGGTCCCACGGTCGCGATCAAAGGACCTGGCGGTGAAATATTTTTTCTTGCTACGGGCCCGTTGTATTCATGAAAATTCTGCCGGGTCAAAACCGGCCAGTTTGAACAGCCTGTCGGCCTCTTGTTGATTTTTTTCAACACCGTTACCATCACGATACATTATGGCCAGCGTGGTCATGGAGCCCTGCATACCCGCTTCAGACGCCTTATTGAACCATTTGGCGGCATTTTCAGGGTTCTTGTCGGCACATTCGCCTTCGAGATACATGAAACCCAGGCCGTGCATGGCCAGCGGATGTCCCTGTTCCGCTGCCGCCTGCATATTACGCAAGGCCAGTTTTTTATTTTGAACCATACCCAGGCCATTCTGGGCCATGATGGCCATGCGGAATTGCGCCTCGGAGCTTCCCTGGTCTGCGAGAGGAGAGAGCAAACGTGATGCAGTGGAAAAATGTTTGCCCTCAAAGGCAGTGATTCCACTGGTCAGATCCAGGTTATTATCAAAATCTTGGTTTGTCATGTATTCAAACTCCGGGTGATGCTTTTATCATCAATTTTAACGGTCTGAAATTATAAAGTCATCACCTCATTATAAACACCCCCGGCTTATAGGGGTTTGCCCGGCATTGTTACGATGAACATGGAAAATCTATGAAAATTCGAGAAATAGGGTATGATTGACGGCTTGAGAATATTACGGGTACTTCTTGCCCGGGTAGCATGATATGTGACCATGACCGACAATAACCTACACGATATTAATGTTGTATCCCAGAACCTGTTGCCCACACCGGCCGAGGTGAAGGCAGATATTCCTTTGTCTGACGCGTGTGCAAAAATGGTTTTACATGGCAGGGAAACGATTAAAAATATCCTCAACCGTATTGATCACAGGCTTTTTATTGTTATCGGGCCCTGTTCCATCCATGATCTCGATGCCGCCAGGGAATATGCCGGCAAGCTGAAGACATTATCTGAAAAAGTCAGTGATACGCTCTATACAGTCATGCGGGTTTATTTCGAGAAGCCACGCACATCAGTAGGCTGGAAGGGTCTGATCAACGATCCCAATATGGATGATTCCTTCCATATCGAGAAAGGTCTGCACAAGTCTCGCCAGATTTTGATGGAATTGGCCGAAATGGGCATTCCAACGGCAACCGAGGCGCTGGATCCGATTACACCCCAGTATTTATCAGACCTGATAACCTGGACGGCCATTGGCGCACGTACGACTGAATCCCAGACACACCGTGAAATGGCCAGTGGCCTGTCGACACCGGTCGGATTCAAGAACGGTACTGATGGCAGTCTGTCGGTCGCCATCAACGCCTTGCATTCGGTTTCACAGCCACATCATTTTCTGGGCATAAACCAGTCCGGGCAATGTGCTGTTTTTCATACCCGTGGAAACAGTTGTGGGCATATTGTCCTGAGGGGGGGAGGTGGCACACCAAATTATGACTCGGTCAGTGTCGCGCTTTGCGAAAAAGAGTTGAGCAAGGCCAATCTTGCCCCCAACCTGGTGGTCGATTGCAGTCACGGTAATTCGATGAAAGATTTTTCACTCCAGCCACTGGTTGTTGAGAATTGTACAAACCAGATACTGGAAGGCAACCAGTCCATAGTAGGGTTGATGCTGGAGAGTAATCTTTACGAGGGGAATCAGACAGTACCAGACGAGCTTGCCAATCTGAAATACGGTGTTTCCATAACCGATGCCTGTATTGGCTGGGAAACAACCGAAGATTTACTATTAAAAACAAGAGATAAGTTAAAAGATGTTCTGCCGGGCAGGATCAAGGCCTGAGCAGTTCAGTTAACTTTCCGGAGCCCTGTTAAATGGAGCCTGATCGCACCCGGACCGCAGGTTGAGTCGCCACCAACAAGCTGAATATTGTTCTGTGCAGCATTTTTCAGCAGACCTTCACTGAAACCGGCTACCCAGTTTTCATCGATATGTTCCAGGGTCAGTGACAAGGTCATCCATTGAGGTTTTACCTGTTTGCAAACCTGCTTCATGGCGGCATCGAGAACCTGTTTACCGGTAGCCTGCGGTTCATCACTGAATAAAAAATCAGTACCTTCTATCCATTGAAGAATGGACGTTGTCAGGGAAGAACCATCGGGAACATTGATCAGGGCAGCATCATCACCTATTCCCAATACGGTACCTTTCCCGGGCCGGGCAGTCTGACGGAAATATCTGGCGATCATTTCGAATTCGGATAACGGCATACAGGCATACTTCAATAAAATGTAATATATACAGTGATAAAGGGATATTATATATCAATAATCAATTAAGCAGTTGTGGTAATCAGGCTGGCACAGGGTCAAAACCAGCGTGGTTATTGAGCCATGGGTTCCTCACGGATAAGAAATGAAAGAATATAACGTAAATAACAAGGACTATCATGACCTGCTTGATGCCGAGTTGTTGAATGTTGAGAAACGTTCGCAACAGTTAACCGGGTGGCTGTTGGCGGCAACTATCGTCATTATGAATATATTCTCGCATCTGGGCCGTGGTGCGGGGATGGAGGATGTGCTTGGTTTTACACGGATATTAAGTATTGCCCTGATAGCGTGGTTTATCGGGACATCGATGTTGATTACCAAAGGAGTTTATCATCCCGGTTTTAAATACCTGAATCTGATATTGCAGGTGTCTACCGTAACCTTTTATATTATGGTCACTGCTAAGCTGGTGGATGCCAATTTCGCATTGTCTTCCAGCGCACCCTTGTACTACCTGCTGGTTATCGGGCTAACCAGTCTTTCACTCAGCCCACTGCTTTCCTTGCTGGCTGGCGGATTTGCTGCCGGGCAGTTTGTGGTGGTTTACTTCTTGTGGCTTCAGATAGAGATCCAGGCAACAGCACCGGTTTCTGCTGATGCCGCATGGATTCAAATTGTGCTAAAGAGTCTCGTCTTCATCATGATGGGTATCGCGGCAATGTTTATCGCACGTTCATCCAGGGCACTTCTGGAAAAAGTGGTTTCACAAGTCAGTTATGAAGAGCAGTTAAATTATATCGAGGAAGACATGGAGCAGGCAGCGGAAATCCAGGAAAGGCTGATTTCCAGCGGCCATCCAGGAGATTGCATTTATAATATAGAAACATTTTACAGTCCGGCAAAACATGTGGGTGGCGATTACTTTGATATAATTGTTAAGCCGGATGGGTGTTGTTTGCTGGTCATTGCCGATGTTTCAGGCAAGGGGTATTCGGCGGCACTGCTGATGTCGAATGTGCAGGCGATTGTAAAAACATTGTCATCGCAGAACTACCCTTTGGAGGGGATGGTTGGTTTGATAAACCAGTCAATTATTAATACGAGTGTCAGAGGGCGCTTTCTGACTATATTTTTCATGGAATTGAATCCGGATAATCACACCATGAAATATATTAACTGTGGGCACAACAGGCCCGTTCTTATACGTGCAACATCAGAAATTATTGAGCTGGAAAAGGCGGGCCCTGTGCTCGGTGTCATTGATGACTATCCCCTTGAAATTACCGAGATTGAGTTTCTGCCAAAAGATGTTGTATTTGCATATACAGACGGCCTTTCTGAACTAAGAGATAAAGAGGGAAAACAGTTAGGGGCAGAAAAAATAATAGAAGTGCTGAGATTGGCAAACCAGCTGGAGCCTGAATATATCAAGCAGTTTATGCTTGCATTGATCTATGAACATTCCCGGGATGCTGAAATGGTTGATGATCTGAGCTTTGTGGTACTCCAGACAAAATCCTGACGGGTACTTG
>DRJK01000142.1 GCA_011052215.1 Gammaproteobacteria bacterium | reverse complement strand
TGCCTGCTAGTCACCGCTGCGGGTGTGGCCGGGTTTGTCTGTGCCCCGGGCCCGGGGAAAATACCTGCACGTGAATAGGTTGCTTTGCCCGCTGCCGAAACACGTGTTTCGGCAGTCTGTTGAGGTGTTCCCAATTGCTGCTGGATTGCCTTCTGTAATCTGAGCAGGCCGGCCTTGAAATCGGAGCCGAGTGTCAGATGATCGCTTCTGTTCTGGCTGGCCAGCCTGGGTTCAAGAAACAGGCCGGAATCCCGGATGGCCTTTTTTAAACCGGTAAAGGTATTCAATTCATTTTTATCAGGAAAGGACAGGTAGAGCTTCCTGACGGCCTGCATAACAGCGTCGGGGATCCGCATGGCCTGCCTTGGCTGGAGCAGTGCCTTTATATCACTCAATAATAATTCATGGGATTGTTGTTTTGGCAGTGAACTGCGAAGTGCTGCTTCGATCAGTTTGGCAAGGGCATCATTACGGATGCCCTGAAGAACCGGTTTGTCACCTGAGGTAATGACTTCCAGTGCAAGCCGTTGGCCGATTTCCACCTCGGCATCAATTTGTGCCATGAGAAGTCTTGCGCCAATACGCAGGCTGACCAGGCCGCTTTCAACATTGGATGCCACCTGTGCATACAATAGCTGTCCGGTTTGCCAATTCTGTATTTCACCGGACGTTCGGGTAACCGTCAGCGATGGAAACAATGGGTTAGATGCGGATATTTCCATAGTACCTGTTTTATATGATGTCTGTTTTTACCCTGGTTATGTCTATGTGATCTTGTCGTTGCAGATGCCTGAAACGATGGGGCATCTATATTAGCGAACACCGAAGTACCATCACTATTCAGTATATTTGGTAATTCCGACTATTCTATTTAATAATATCGGCATATTTACTGCATAATTAAATATCATGAATACAAAAGAAAATACCGATTATCTCTGGTATACCCGTAACGACAATGGGGTAAAAGGCCCGTTTACTATTGGTATGATGCACCGGTTTGTCCTGGTTGGCCGTCTGAAGATGGATGATGAAATCAGCTCAGACAAAAAGGAATGGAGAACAGTGCGCGAAACCCCGGTTGTTATGCCGGAAGAAATGTGCAATATCGAGACCGAAAATGATCACCAACGCCTGTTGCAGGCCCAGTTGCGTGAGGATGAACGTGCAAAAGACAGGCGGCGTACTGAACTGGGTGAATTTCAGGGGAGGCGTGAAAAGACGGACCGAAGGCAGGCAGAAAGACTGAATGCCCGGGTTCACCGTGAGATCAGAAACCAGTCCCACGATACAATCATGAATAAACCCGGCAGTACCAGCCCGTTACCGTTTATTGTTTTTTTTGTATTGTTTGCCGTGATCATTTTTCTGGTGTTCTTTGTCTGGTTTAATGAGGGTGACAAAACGGTACAGATTTCTGACTGCGCCAGTAAACCGGCAGCGGGGGTTAACTGGAACCATTGCCAGATGCAGGGTATTCAGCTTTCCGGCGAGAATATCCAGGGCGCACACATGAACAATGCCAACCTCACAGGGGCAAATTTACAGAATACCAGGCTGATGCAATCTGATCTGGCTTATGCCAATCTCGGTATTGCCAACCTGCGCGAGGCCGACTTGTATGGTTCAATATTAAAAGGCGCCAACCTCAGCGGGGCAGATTTGAGACAGGCCAATTTTTCAAAAACCGACCTGTCATTTGCCGATCTTCGCAATGCCAATATCAAGGGTGCCGATTTCAAGGGGGCGCTGTTATCCAGAACAATCTGGGTAGACGGAACACTGTGTATGCCCGGGTCCATAGGGCGGTGCAGGCGGGCAGTAAAAAAATAGCTGTTCAATTGTGGATTCCAGGGTTTCTGCTGTCATCGTATGACGCTGTGTCTTTGCAACTTTGCACAGGCAATGGTGAAATTTCTGAAGTCTATTCAATCATTTCTGTTGTATAACGTGAAACCTTGATTGTGTCAGACCAGTAGTCCTTTGATAATCCGGCCTTCATCTTGAGATGGTTTAAAAAATCACGGGCATCGGGAAGTGATTCCCAGACAGAAGGCAGAAATGTTCCGCGCTTTCCGGCATCTTCCAGTATCAACCCGTCGATTCCCGGACGGATTTGTTCAATCAGGTCATCCTGACTGTTGAATTGCATTTCTTCAGCCGGGCCCAGGATGGAAACATGGATATCCAGCCGTTGCAGATCATGTTCGTTGACGGCAGGGAAACGCGGGTCCGAAAATGCTGCGGCAAAGGCATTGTCGGCAATATCGTCAATGAGGGGCTGGTATGCCTGTAGACTGCCGATGCAACCCCTGAGCTGGTGGTTGATTTCCAGCGTGACAAAACAGGCGTCATGAACAAGCAGCGCCTCGGGTACTTTGGAATGATCGCATTTCAGTGCCTTGTTATGTTCAAGCCCATGACGGATGGAGTCACGTGCAGTCTGTAGAATGACAGATTGGTATTCCTGATAGCTCATGTGTAAAAAAGATATGCGCCATAGCCAACAACCTCGTCACGTGGGCCGGCGGTATCGCCCGAGTTCCTCAGGTCGACAGTCCTGACCTTGAGGCCGTGTTGTTGTGCGGCCTTTAATAAGCCGTTAACGGGGTTGCGTCCACAGGCATCATCATACTGGATTTGTTCAGGCTGGAGTGCCTCAATGGCCTGTGATGTTTTCCGGTCCATTGCCTGTGCTGCCGGATAGTCATGGTAGTGACTCAGGTCCGAGCTGATAACGATCAGTGTTTCAGCACCGCCCCAAAGCCGTTCAAGTACCTCGCAGACTTCATCAGGCGAGGCATCACCGACAACGATCGGTACAAGTTTGAAGGAATCAAGCGTCAATTGCAGGAACGGCAACTGTACTTCAAGGCTGTGTTCCATGCTGTGCGCCTCGTCCAGATTTCGTACCTGTGGCAGTGAAAGAATTTCATCTATCGATTCCCGGTCCAGTTCAATTTCTCCCAGCGGGGTTGCGAAACAGTCGGCATTGCTGACAGCCAGACCCATCAGCGGGACACGGTGGCTTGGGCCCAGCAGGACAACACGTGAAACCTGATGGCTGATTTTTTCAAGGCAGCGATAGGCGCTGGCAGCAACCGGGCCGGAATAAACATAACCGGCATGCGGAACGATCATGGCCTTGGGTGATTCAGTGATCACGTCTGCGTGCTGAAGGTAACCCAGAACAGCAGATTTCAACTCCGAGGATTCACCCGGATAAAACATACCGGCAACGGCGGGCTGTCGAACAATCATTGTGCCTTACCTGGTTAAAACGTTTGTTGTCTGATTACTATAAAGTATAGGCCAAACACACAAAATTCAAGTCATAAGATCGCCACATAGAAATCATTTATTTCAACTGACTTGATAAATATAACGACAGGATCTATTTAATGGGTATGGATGAAAAAATTGAAGGCGGGCATGCCACAACCTACTGGCACATTCTTGAAGACGGCCGGGTGCAGTGCGATGTCTGTCCCCGGGAATGCAAGCTGCATGAAGGCCAGCGTGGTTTGTGTTTTGTCCGGGCATGTCAGGACAACGAAATTGTACTGACCACGTATGGCCGGTCGAGCGGGTTTTGCATCGATCCGATTGAAAAGAAACCACTCAATCATTTCCTGCCGGGAACGCCGGTTCTGTCGTTTGGCACGGCCGGTTGTAACCTGGCCTGCAAGTTTTGCCAGAACTGGGATATCAGCAAGTCCAGAGAAACCGATACACTCGCTGATCAGGCATCACCCGGGAAAATAGCCCGGGTGGCCGGGGAACTGGGTTGCCGTAGTGTGGCCTATACCTATAACGATCCGGTTATCTTTATGGAATATGCCATCGATATTGCACAGGCCTGCCGAGAGAAAGACATCAAATCAGTCGCCGTCACGGCCGGTTATATCAGTGCAGGTCCCCGTGAGGAATTTTTCAGCTATATGGATGCAGCCAATGTCGACCTGAAGGCATTTACCGATGATTTTTACTGGAAACTGACAGGCGGTCACCTGCAACCGGTACTGGAGACACTTGAATACATTAAACACGAAACAGACGTGTGGCTGGAACTCACAACCCTGTTAATACCGGGCAAGAATGACTCAGAGCAGGAATTACAGGAAATGACCCAATGGGTGGTGGACAAGCTCGGCCCGGACGTACCGATGCATTTCACCGCCTTTCACCCCGAATGGAAAATGATGAATATCCCGCCGACACCGCCAATAACCCTGACCCGCGCCCGGAAGATAGCCCTTGCCAGTGGTGTGCGGTATGTCTATACAGGAAACGTCCATGACAAGGAGGGTGAAAGCACTTACTGCCATCAATGCCACAATCGCCTGATCGGTCGTGACTGGTATGTCCTGTCAGACTGGAATCTCGATGAGCAGGGTTGCTGCAACCGGTGTGGTACGCGTTGTGCGGGGCTCTTTGAGCCACAGCCCGGTAAATGGGGCCCCAGACGCCAGCCGGTATACTTGCAGACTTATGCCTGAACGACCGGGTATCGAGTAAACATAATAAATATCAATACGTTATATGTGTGTTACACAGTCTGCCTGTACCCGCGTGAAATCCACCGTAAAAAGCACTAAATGATTCGGGAAAAAGACCGATGTAAAGATATGGAATAATAATCGGGAGCAAGTAATGAAGGATGTTCAGGGCCTGGTTGATCGAATCCAGGAGGATTACAGATCAGGCAAACTTCAGGTCCCCAGCCTGCCGGAAGTCGCCATCAAGGTTAATAAATACATCGGCGATCCGGATGCCAATATTGCCAGTATGGCCAAGGTCATTCAGATGGATCCGGCACTGGCAGCCAAACTTATTCAGGTCGCCAATAGCGCCATGTATGGTGGTCATGGTAATGCCGAGGATTGCCGGTCTGCGATTGCCCGTTTGGGCATGACCACAACCCGTAATCTTGTCATGAGCTTTGCATTGGGGAACAGTTTTCAAATTGGTTCAGCCATTGTCAGGGATATTGCCCGTGCAACCTGGAGCAAGAGCAGTGATGTCGCCGCTATCAGCTATATACTGGCGAAGGTGACCGTGGGTATCATACCGGACAAGGCACTGCTGGCCGGTCTGGTGCATAATATTGGCGCGATACCTATTTTGCGATATTCAGCGGAATTTCCTGACCTGAAAAAGGACCGGGAACTGATTACAAGGCTGATTGACAGACTTTCCCGAAAGCTGGGGAGTCTGGTACTCAAGCAATGGTCATTTGATGATGAGCTGGTTAACATCCCGACCCAGGTTTACAACCATAACTATGACCCGGGCAAGGATGTCAGTTACCAGGATATTGTTATCATGGCGCATGTACACAGCCAGTTTGGCAAGGAAGGCCAGGCTGTACCCAACCTTGGTGATATAGCCTCATTCAGAAAACTGCCCATTTTTCAAACAGGCCCGGATGCCAGTATCGAGCTCCTTTATGAGGCAAGGGAAGAGGTCAACATGCTGACCGACATGCTGACTTCAGCGGCCTAGTTTAAAACTTTCTCATTCCAGCCAGATAGGCTAAACTCACACACCGTTTTTTATCTAAAGCCTGTGAGGATATAATGCCCCGGAAAAAAGCCCGTATTGGTGTGGTGACTGTATCCGATCGTGCCAGCAGGGGCGAGTATGAAGACCTGGGTGGCCCGGCCATTACTGAATGGCTTGGCAATGCGCTGTCATCGGAGTGGGAGGCCGTTGCGCGGGTTATCCCGGATGAACAGGCCCTGGTCGAGCAAACACTGAAAGAATTGTGTGATCAGCAAGATTGCTGCCTGGTGGTAACCACTGGTGGAACAGGCCCTGCAAAAAGGGACATCACTCCGGAGGCAACCGAGGCCGTTGCCGACAAGATAATGAACGGGTTCGGTGAGTTGATGCGTTCGGTCTCACTGCAATTTGTACCGACAGCCATCCTGTCACGTCAGACCGCGGTCATTCGCGGCAATAGTCTCATCGTTAATCTGCCCGGAAAACCTTCGGCCATTTCCGATTGCCTGAATGCCGTCTTCCCGGCCATACCTTATTGTATCGATCTTGTTGAAGGCCCTTTCCTTGAAACCAATCCGGACGTCATCAAGGTATTTCGTCCCAGACCAAAATGATCCCGTCGTGGCCATGAAACCACAACAGATCAGGCAGGGTGCCTGCTACAGCAATGGCAGTTTTGGTAATAACTGGACGGTCTGGCAGGTTGCCGATGTTCAGCCGGCCAGTAATGGCGATGTAATTCGCTACCGCGTCCTTGTTGGTGAAGACCGTAGAAAATATAAACAACTTCCACGCGATGAATTTGCCAGTCAGGTACACTATGAAGTTGTGCTGGTCGAAAATACCTGGCAAAAAATAGAATAACTTCCTGAAAACCAGTCCATGTAAACCTTTTCCCGGTTCATAACACTAATCAATATGTGAACCCCGTCTCCCTGTCAACCTTTTCCGGGTTCATGCGTTATGAGTGTTATGGCGCGGCTGAAGCCGCGGCCCGGTTTGTTATTTATAAACATTTGCTTGAGGTCAGGGTTATGGAAATTAAAGATAAAATAAAAGAAGTCACTATCCAGGGAAGAACGCACTATTTCACGCTGAACTGCCTGTTCATCGCCAGCCTGCTGGCAGTCACATTGTTGTTGGTGGCCTGCGGGGGCGGGGGTGGATCGGCCAGTGGGTCGGGTGATGTTCAAATCGGGCTGACAGATGCCAGGGGTGATTTCGCCAGCTATACGGTCGATGTATTGTCATTGACATTGACCCGGCAGAATGGGCAGGTGGTTGAGACACTACCAAACAAGACCCGCGTTGATTTTTCACAATATACCGATATGACAGAATTTCTGACAATAGCAACGGTGCCCGGTGGGGTCTACGTCAAGGGAACACTGACGCTGGATTACAGCAATGCAGATATCCAGGTCGAAGATGACAGTGGTAACGCGTTGAAGGTAAACAATCTTGTTGATGGCACGGGTACAACAGTGAGTCAGTTAAAGGTTTCTGTCAAGCTGCAAGGGCAGTCTCGCCTGTTGATAGCACCCGGTATTCCGGCACATCTCACCCTGGACTTTGATCTGAAACAGTCGAATTCCGTTGCCTTTGACAATAACAATGTTCCAACGGTGACGGTCTCACCCTTCCTGATTGCCGAGGTTAACGCAAAGACACCGAAGCAACATCGGGTTCGCGGACCACTCAAGGCCGTTGACGTGGCAACAAACAGTTTTGGAATTTATATCCATCCGTTCAGACAGCGGTTATCCAATGGTGTCAGACATTTCGGTGTGCTGAATGTGACGGCCGATAATAAAACGGTATATGAAATAAACGGGACAGGCTTTACAGGTTCTGCCGGTCTGGCCGAACTGGCCTTGCAGACCACACTGACGGCCGTGATTGTTAAAGGTGATATTCAGTTGAACCCGCGCAAGTTTGTTGCACGGGAAGTGTATGCCGGTTCCAGTGTGCCTGGTGGTACGCTCGATGTCGTTCGCGGAAGTGTCATGGCCAGAAATGGCAATACCCTGACGGTCAGGGGAGGGACATTGATCCGCACCGATGGTACGGCAATGTTCAGTGACAATATCACTGTTTTACTTGATGCAAGTACTGTCGTCAGTAAACAGCTGTCGGCAGCGCCCTTTGCGATTACAGATATATCTGTTGGCCAGAGAATTACTGTGTTTGGTACGGTATCGGCAGACCAACAGGGGCATTTTACACTGGATGCTGCCAACGGGCATGCACGCATGCATGTCTCTATAGCAAGAGGGACAGTGCTAGGGCTTTCCTCCACCCCGGGTAATCCACCATCCTATCCGTTTGTTCTTAATGTAGCCACAATCAATGGCCGGAATGCATCATTGTATGATTTCACCGGCACAGGGATAGATGCGGCCAATGATGCAAAACGGGATTTCTATGAAATTGATACCGGAAACCTGGATATAACGTTGTTTGCGGCAAACTCGAAGGTGGCGGTGGGTGGTTTTGTAACTTCGTTCGGATCTGCACCGGCCGATTTCACGGCAGTCACGATCGTATCTGCACCCTATTTTTAACAAAACAGCACTTCCAGCCCTGACTGAAACAGACCAGGTTAGTCCCTCTTTATGAGGGGCTTTTTTTATGGAGATGACCCATGATGGACTTTCTTTAAATTCGCCGCCATATGGCCGCTCCTGCGGATTCTTCGCTGCACCCAAAACAGGTATTTCAGGCAAATGGCGGGCGTAAATTCTGTATTGATTTATCTATCATCACGACGACCCGTTAACTTTATAAAGCAGATATAAATGTGAGGACATGAAACCGCGGTAGCCAGATCAAGACCGTCTGCCGCACGGACGCGGCAGCCGAGCTGCCATGGATGGCATGTTTTGCGTGTCTTTATCTGGCTACAGCGGTTTCAGGTCCGGATTGTCCATTTCATCTCAAAACATACTTGCCGCTTATGTTTCAACTATATTTGTTACAGGTTAACGGGGCGCCGTGATAAATTATATAACGAATGAGAAATGACAGCCTGGTTACGACAGGTCATCTTGTTGGTTGGTACCGAGGGGGAGACTCGAACTCCCAAGGTGTTGCCACCGGCGGATTTTGAATCCGCTGCGTCTACCAGTTCCGCCACCCCGGCATTGAAGATTAGCGACACAGTATAAAGAAATTTACAGACAGAGCCAATTTTATTCATTAAGGAATAACCCGTGAGGCAGGGATGCCCCCCTGTACCGAGCCGGGGCTCGTTCAAAGCTGTTTAAACTGCTAACATCCTTCGCCATGCGACGGCAGGATTTCCAGTTTGAATTACCCGAAGAGCTGATAGCCCAGTTTCCGGCCCGGCAACGGGCCGCCAGCCGCCTGTTATGTGTCAACCGGTCGGGTGGAGTGATTCAGGACAGAATGTTCAGGGATCTGCCCGGATTGATTCACGAGGGCGACTTGCTGGTTTTTAATAACACACGGGTTATTCCGGCCAGGTTGTTTGCACATAAGGAAACAGGTGGCAAGGTTGAGATACTGATAGAAAGGCTTGTGGATAATCACAATGCACTGGCCCATGTACGTGCCAGCAAGTCACCAAAGACAGGCGGCAAATTGTTGCTTGAAGATGAAACCGTGGTGCAGGTCAAGGGACGTGAGGGCGAACTTTTCCGGCTTGAGTTTGCATCGGAAGATTCACTGTTACAGCTTCTCGACAGACTGGGCCACATGCCATTGCCACCCTATATTCAGAGGCCGGACCGGCTTGAGGACAGGGAACGCTATCAAACGGTCTATTCCAGAATACCGGGTGCGGTGGCGGCACCGACTGCCGGCCTGCATTTTGATGATGAAATGTTGCAGTTGTTTGCAGATAAAGGCGTACAGCAGGATTTTGTGACCTTGCATGTAGGTGCAGGCACATTTCAGCCGGTCCGCGTTGATAATATCAGGGATCATCATATGCACAGTGAGTGGCTGAAAGTATCTGCCGGACTCTGTGATCGAATCAGGGATACCAGAAAGGCGGGTAGACGTATTATTGCCGTTGGCACAACGTCTGTCAGGGCACTTGAAACGGCGGCCCGAACCGGTGAGTTAAAGCCGTTTTCCGGTGATACGGATATATTTATCTACCCCGGTTATCTCTTTAATATAGTCGACGCCATGATAACCAATTTTCATTTACCCGAATCAACCCTGTTGATGCTCGTGTGTGCCTTTGCCGGTTATGAACATACGATGGAGGCCTATCACCATGCCGTTGAACAGCAGTACCGTTTTTTCAGCTATGGTGATGCGATGTTTATTGAAAGTGAAGGCAGAAATACAGGAGAATAAAAAACGGGTAATATCACTGCTGAGCCCTTAACCTGTAACGAATGTAGTTGAAATGTAAGCGACAAGTATGTTTTGCGCTGAATCGAGCAATCCGGATATGAAGCCGGTAAGCCGGATCAAGACACGCAAGACGGTCTTGATCAGGCTTACCGGTTCCATATCCTCACATTGATATGCGCTTCATGAAGTGAACGTGACAGCAGAAGGATAATTTCCAACTTTTACCTGATTTTAAATATGAAATTTAAATTACTAAAAACAGATGGCAGGGCCCGATGCGGGCAACTGGAATTTGATCGTGGCACGATCGAAACCCCGGCCTTCATGCCGGTTGGCACCTACGGTACGGTAAAAGGCATGAGGCCGGAAGAGGTGCGCGAAAGTGGTGCCGGGATTATTCTGGGCAATGCCTTTCATCTGATGCTACGTCCAGGTGTCGAGGTTATTCGTGTACACGGCGGCCTGCACGATTTTATGAACTGGCCGGGGCCGATATTGACCGATTCCGGTGGTTTTCAGGTATGGAGCCTGGGCAAGCTGCGCAACATCGCTGAGGAGGGCGTCACATTCAAATCACCGGTCGATGGCAGTACCATTTTCATGGGGCCGGAGGAATCCATGCAGGTTCAGCGTGAGCTGGGTTCTGATATCGTCATGGTGTTTGATGAATGCACACCGTACCCGGCCACTGAAAAGGAAACCATGGATTCCATGGCGTTATCCTTGCGATGGGCAAAGCGCAGTCGTGATGCGCACGGGGATAATCCATCGGCGCTATTCGGAATTGTACAGGGTGGAATGATTACAGATTATCGCAAGCGATCGCTACAGGGTCTGATGGATATCGGTTTTGAGGGTTATGCCCTTGGTGGCTTATCTGTAGGTGAGCCTAAAGAGGAACGTGAAAAAATCCTGACCGAGGTGGTACCGGAAATGCCGGATGACCAGCCGCGATATCTCATGGGGGTGGGAACGCCGGAGGATATCGTCGAGGCGGTCCGGCGTGGTATCGATATGTTTGACTGTGTCATGCCGACACGTAATGCACGAAATGGTTACCTGTTCACACGTCAGGGCGTGGTGAAGATAAGAAACAGCCGCTATGCCAGCGATACCGGCCCTCTTGATGAGCAATGTGGTTGTTATACCTGCCGGAACTATAGTCGCGCCTACCTCAAGCATCTTGATAAATGCGGTGAAATGCTGGGGGCGCATTTGAACACGGTGCATAATCTCCATTATTATCAGGATTTAATGACAGGACTGCGCCTGGCAATCGTGGACGGGGAACTGGATACCTTCGTTGAATCTTTTTATGCCGAACGGGGAAAAGAACGACCCGTGTAATTGCCGGTTATCATAATATATTGATAATCAACAAATTTAATTTTTTATCAGGGTTGAAAACTGAAAACAGGGTCGTCATCAACGGTAAATCGGTGCCCTTTATGAAAAATCCGTTTTCTATGTCATAATGTGCCTCGTTTGGAATCCGGCACACTGGTGACCTGCAATGAAAATTAAATAATCAATCAAGAAGTTAGGATAAAATCATGAGTCTCTTTATTTCTGAAGCTGTTGCTGCCCCGGCCGCTGGTGGTGGTCTGTCGCAAGGTGGGCTGGCAAGTTTTCTGCCTTTGATCATATTGTTTATCATCTTTTATTTTTTATTGATACGTCCCCAGAGCAAGCGTGCCAAGGAACAGAAGAACATGATTGCGAACCTGGCCAGGGGTGATGAGGTCATTACCAGTGGCGGCATCCTCGGAAGTATTTCCGAGCTTGATGACAGTTACATGACACTGAAGATTGCCGATGGCGTGGAAATAAAGGTCCAGCGTTCATCGATTTCCGCCCTTGTTCCCAAAGGCACGATCAAGAACAGTTAATAACGACTAAGAACAGGGCAGTTTTTCAATGTTGAATCAATATCCCGCCTGGAAGTACCTGCTGGTTATCGTTGTGCTGGCGACAGGTATGCTGTATGCCTTCCCGAATGTTTATGGCAAAGACCCCGCGCTGATTATTTCTCCTGTCAGGGCCAATCAAATGACCAGCAAAGAACTTGCCGTCATCAAGGGGGTACTGAAAAAAGAAAATATCCAGTATTCATCGATTGATCGGATCAGGGCAAAATTACTGATCCGTTTTCCCGACACGGAGAATCAGTTGAAGGCAACCGACCAGCTAGGCAAGTTACTGGAAGGACGATTCATTGTTGCCCAGAATCTGGCTCCCGCCACACCGGACTGGCTGCGTGCTATCAATGGCAGGCCCATGTCGCTCGGTCTTGATCTCCAGGGGGGCATCCACTTCCTGATGGAAGTGGATATGGATGCCGCCATCAAGAAAGAAAAGCAACGATTTGTTGGTGAAATAAAAACAACGTTGCGGGATAAAACCATCCGTCATGCAGGCGTCCGGCTCGAAAAGGAAATCATGATTCGCTTTCGCAGTACCAAAGAGCGGGCCAGGGCACTGGAATACCTGTCATCCAAAATACGTGAGCTCCAGTACACAGAGCTGGATAAGGGAGGTGACCCTTACCTGATGGCGGAGTTGAAGGATCAGTCAAAAATTGATGTACGCAAGGCGGCGTTGACACAGAATATCACCACGCTGAGAAACCGGGTCAATGAACTGGGTGTGGCTGAACCCGTGATCCAGCAAAACGGCGATCACCGAATTATTGTCCAGCTGCCAGGCGTACAGAACCCGGATAGAGCAAAAGATATACTGGGGGCCACTGCTACACTGGAAGTGCATCTGGTAGACGAACGCAACCCCAGCGTGCGGGACTTTGTCAACAAGGGACGGGCCCCGCCGGGAACACGCATTTACTATAAACGGGACGGCACGCCTGTATTACTGAGAAAGGAAGTGGTATTGACGGGTGAGAGCATTACTCACGCCTCATCCGGTTTTGATTCCCGCTCAAATGAACCATCTGTCACGATCAATCTTGATAGCCGCGGCGGAAACCGCTTTGATAACTTTACCAAGGACCATGTAAAGGATTCGCTGGCCGTTGTCTACATAGAAATCAAGGTAAAAACTCACAAGGTCAACGGTAAAATGGTCAAGGTCCGGAAAAAAATCGAGGAAGTGATCAATGTTGCCACGATACAGGAGCGACTGGGCAGACGTTTTCAGATTACCGGCATGGATTCACCCAATGAAGCACGCAACCTTGCGATTTTGTTAAGGGCAGGCGCATTGGCGGCACCCATTGAAATTATCGAGGAAAGGACCGTTGGCCCCAGCCTGGGTAAAGACAATATTAAACAGGGATTTAATTCCGTCATTATCGGTTTTGTCCTGGTACTGCTTTTTATGGCAGTTTATTACAAATTGTTTGGTATGATCGCCAACCTGGCGCTTTTCTTTAACCTGGTGATTGTTGTTGCACTGCTGTCTGTTATCCAGGCAACACTGACCATGCCCGGTATTGCCGGTATCGTCTTGACAGTGGGTATGGCAGTTGATGCCAATGTGTTGATATTTGAACGCATACGTGAGGAAATCCGGCTGGGTAACAGTCCACAGGCCAGTATCCATGCCGGTTACGAGAAGGCATTTGCAACCATTGCCGATGCAAACATCACAACATTAATAGCTGCCATTGTATTATTCAGTTTTGGCAGCGGCCCGATAAAGGGCTTTGCGGTTACCTTGTCGCTTGGCATACTGACATCCATGTTTACTGCGATTATGGGTACACGCGCAGCGATTAATTTGATCTACGGTGCTAAAAAAGTCAAAAAACTTTCCATATGATTCAGTATTAAGGATTACTCAGGAAATACCATGTTTAAAAATATTAAAGACAGCAATATTGATTTTATGTCAAAACGCAAGATTGCGATGATGTTTTCAGGCACGCTGTTACTGGTTTCTATCGTGTCTTTATTCATCAATGGACTGAATTTTGGCATCGATTTTACCGGAGGGACATTGGTCGAGGTTTCCTATCCATCCAGTGTCGATGTGGTGAAAATACAGAAGTCGCTGGCCAAGCGGGGTTTCAGTAGTGCAACGGCGATACATTTTGGTACCAGTAAGGATGTATTGATTCGGGTAGCACCGCGTCAAGGCGCGACACAAAATGACATCAGCAGCATGGTGATAAAGATACTGAAAGAAGGTGCTTCGGGTGTGGTTTTGCGTCGTAGTGAATACGTAGGGCCACAGATAGGCGATGAACTGACCGAGCAGGGTGGGCTGGCAATGTTGTATGCACTGATCGGTATCCTGGTTTACGTTACCTTGCGTTTTGAGTACCGTTTTTCTATTGGCTCAGTAACGGCGCTGGTACACGATGTCCTGATAACGCTCGGATTTTTCTCGATTACACAATCAGAATTTGATCTGACTGTACTGGCTGCATTGCTGGCGGTTATTGGATATTCCCTGAATGACACGATTGTTGTTTATGATCGTATCCGGGAAAATTTCAGAAAAATCCGTAAAGGATCATCCGTTGATGTTATCAATACCTCCATCAATCAGACCTTGTCCCGTACATTGGTCACCTCGCTAACGACATTGCTTGTGTTACTGGCCCTGTTTTTCATTGGCGGCAAGGTAATTCATGGTTTCTCTGTTGCACTGATCGTTGGCGTTGTTATCGGTACCTATTCATCCATTTATGTCGCCAGCACGGTGGCGTTAATGCTGGGTGTCAGCAAGGCAGACCTGATGCCGGTAAAGAAAGAAGGGGCCAAGCTGGAAGGGCCGTAGTCAATGTGTTAATCCGGCGTTGCCGAGACCTGGTTTTTGTTCAAGTTTCATTCTCAAGCGCAGGTTGTTCTCGGACGCAGCATGTTTGACCGCAGTTTTCTGACTGATTCGGTTTTCCTTGACCAGTTCATACAGGGTCTGATCAATTGATTGCATGCCGGTACCCGTGCTTTTCTCCAGGCTTTCTCTCAGGTCCCAGAATTCACCACGGCGTATCAGGTCCAGGGTTCTGGGTGTTGGCAAGAGAAGTTCATAGGCCAGTACGAGTTTGCCTTTTGAATCCGGGATAAGGCGCTGTGAAAGTACTGCATTGAAAGAGCTTGCCAGCATCGCCAGAATATGGTCGCGTTCATTCTCCGTGAACATATTCTGAATACGTTCAAATGTTTGTATCGTGCTGGCAGCATGTATTGTGGTCATGCATAAATGACCTGTTTCAGCAAATTCAAGTGCATTTTCAAGTGTTTGTCGGTCCCTGATCTCGCCGATCATCAATACATCGGGTGATTGCCGGACAACATTGAGTAATGCCTTTTCATAACTGTCGGTATCGATGCCGACTTCACGCTGGCTGACAACACTTTTGCCATGCGGGATGTCATATTCCATCGGGTCTTCAATTGTAATAATGTGTCCGAGGTCATGCATATTACGGTAATTGATCATGGCAGCCACTGAAGTCGATTTGCCTGCGCCTGAAGCACCCGAGACAATAATAAACCCGCTTTTGCTCATCGAGATATCTTTCAGGGCATCAGGAAGGCGGAGATCCTCGAAGTCGGGTATTTCTTTCGGGATAGAACGAATGGCCAGTGCGACCTCCCGTTTCTGCATGTAGACATTAATTCGAAAACGTCCCAGTTCGGGAAGACTGATACTGATATTGATTTCGTGTTCCAGGTTGAATTTTTCCATCTGATCACCAAGCAGGACAAGGTTAAGCATGGATTCGATCTGGTTACCGGTCAGTGGTTTTCTGTCCTCTCTCGGAATCAGGTTTCCCTGGACCCTGAAGGCAGGTGGTGTGCCCGCACAGAGTAATAAATCGCTCGCCTCCAGCATACGCATTTTTCGTAATAATTTTGAAAGATGTTCCATATCGTTACCTGCCCTGATGATCAATAAACCATAGAATCACCTGAAATGCGGGAAAAGGCAAGGGCCATGCATTTACCTGAATTTATGTGGTATTTTCAGGGGTGATTACCGGGTACTGAAGGTTGAGGCATGACTGACTTTCGCGACCGAGGGCCGCGCAGGCATAGTCAACAC
>DRJK01000141.1 GCA_011052215.1 Gammaproteobacteria bacterium | reverse complement strand
GTCACTCCCACTCGATTGTAGCGGGCGGTTTGCCGGATATGTCATAGGCGACCCTTGAAATCCCTTCCACTTCATTAATAATACGCCTTGATACCAGCTCAAGAAATTTATATGGCAAGTGCGCCCAGCGTGCCGTCATAAAATCAACCGTTTCCACTGCCCGTAATGCAACAACATAATCATAACGTCGACCATCGCCGGTCACACCGACAGACTTGACCGGTAAAAACACCACAAATGCCTGACTGACCTTGTCGTACAGGTCATGATTGTGCAATTCAGAAATGAAAATATCGTCGGCCAGTCTCAGTATGTCAGCATATTCCTTTTTAACTTCACCCAGAATACGAACACCCAGACCCGGTCCCGGGAATGGATGCCGATAGACCATGTCATAGGGCAGGCCCAGTTCAACACCCAGCTTGCGGACCTCATCCTTGAACAGTTCACGCAGTGGCTCGCACAATTCCAGTTTCATGTGTTCCGGTAGACCACCCACATTATGATGTGATTTAATCAGGTGCGCCTTGCCGGTCTTTGTTCCGGCCGATTCAACAACATCAGGGTAGATTGTACCCTGCGCCAACCAGCCTGCATTGGTCAGTTTTTCTGACTCCTCTTCAAACACCTGGATAAACATATTACCGATAATCTTGCGTTTTTTCTCCGGGTCGGCTATTCCCTCAAGCGCCCTCAAAAAACGTTGTTCTGATTCAGAACGGATAACACGAACACCCATGTGCTCTGCAAAGGTCGCCATGACCTGATCGCCTTCATGCAGCCGCAGCAGGCCATTATCCACGAACACGCACACCAGCTGATCACCGATTGCGCGGTGCAAGAGTGCCGCAACCACAGATGAGTCCACACCACCGGATAACCCCAGCAGAACCTGATCATCCCCTACCTGTTCGCGTATATTTTTTATGCTGTCTTCGATAATATTGGCGGGTGTCCAGAGTGATGCACAACCACAGATATCATGTACAAAACGGTTGATAATACGTTGTCCCTGACGGGTATGCGTGACCTCTGGATGGAACTGTAAACCATAATATAACCGTTTTTCATCCGCCATTCCGGCCAGTGGTGCATTATCAGTGGTGGCCATTACCCTGAAACCTTCCGGCAACTTCTCGACCCTGTCTCCATGACTCATCCACACATCAAGTAAACCATAACCTTCTTCACTGGTATGGTCTTCGATGTCGCTCAGCAGCCTTGAATGCCCCCTTGCCCTGACCTGGGCATAACCATATTCATGTTTATCCGAACCCGCTACGACGCCACCCAACTGGGCCGCCATGGTTTGCATCCCGTAACAGATTCCCAATATCGGTATTCCCATACTGAAAACAGTTTCAGGTGCACGCGGTGTCTCGTCCGAGGTTACCGTTTCCGGGCCACCGGAAAGAATGATGCCATTCGGGTTAAAGTCCTTAATGTCTGCTTCATTGGCATCATAGGGATACAGCTCACAATAAACACCGGCCTCCCTGACCCGACGTGCAATCAACTGTGTATATTGTGAACCGAAATCCAGGATCAGGATCCGGTCTTGATGTATATTGGTATTGGAATCTGTGCTCAAAAATCCTGTTCTCGCTATATTGGTTTAAACCAGGAAGGTCATGACCCGGAAAAACTGCCGGCCATGAAACAAGGTTGTTTATTCGGTGCGATAGTTCGGGGCTTCCTTGGTAATCGTGACGTCATGAACATGACTTTCGCGCATACCGGCATTGGTCACTCTGACAAACTCGGCCCGGGTACGCATCTCGGATATATCCGTGCAACCGACATAACCCATGCTGGAACGTACACCACCCATTAGCTGATGAACGATGTTCAGCATTGGCCCCTTATAGGGAACCCGGCCTTCAATTCCTTCAGGAACCAGTTTTTCAACACTACTGGTCTCCTGAAAATAGCGGTCACTCGAACCCTCTTTCATTGCCCCCAGTGAGCCCATCCCCCGATAGGATTTATAGGAACGGCCCTGATACAACTCGACCTCACCTGGCGCCTCCTCTGTGCCTGCGAACATACCGCCAATCATCACACAATGAGCCCCGGCGGCCAGTGCCTTGGAGATATCACCCGAGAAGCGGATCCCGCCATCGGCGATCAGGGGTATATCCTTCTTCTTCAATGCCTCGGCCACATTGGCCACGGCCGTTATCTGCGGTACGCCTACCCCGGCAACAATACGTGTGGTGCAGATTGAACCCGGACCGATACCGACCTTGACGGCATCGGCACCGGCCTTGACCAGATCAAGCGCTGCCTGAGCAGTCGCAATATTGCCGCCGATGACCTGTACATCAGGAAAACTTTTTTTGACCCAGGCGACCCGGTCAATCACACCCTGGGAATGGCCATGCGCCGTATCGACCACAATCACATCAACCCCTGCCTCTACCAGTGCCTGGACACGTTCTTCTGTATTTTCCCCGGTACCCACGGCAGCACCTACCCGAAGACTTCCCTGTTCATCCTTGCAGGCAATGGGAAAATCCTTGGATTTCTGGATGTCCTTGACGGTAATCATACCCTTTAAATGAAAGTCATTATTAACCACAAGGACTTTCTCGATACGGTATTTGTGCAACAAGGCCTTGGCCTCATCGAGTGTGCCATCTTCCTTTACAGTAACCAGCCGGTCTTTCGGGGTCATGATGCTGGAAACCGGATTGTCGTAGCCCTTCTCGAACCTTAAATCCCGGCTGGTAACGATGCCAACCAGATTCTCCCCGTCAACAACCGGCACACCCGATATGTTATTGGCACGGGTCAGCGCCATGACCTCGCGGATACTGGTATCCGGCGCAACGGAAATAGGGTCTTTTATCACGCCGCTTTCAAATTTTTTCACCAGTCTGACCTGCTGTGCCTGCTGATCGGCCGTCATATTCTTGTGAATTACACCCAGACCACCCTCCTGGGCTATCGCAATGGCCAGCCTGGCTTCGGTCACCGTGTCCATTGCGGCCGATACCAGCGGGATATTCAGTTCGATATCCCTGGTCAAACGGGTTAGAAGGCTCACATCACGGGGCATGACCGTAGAGTGTGCCGGTACGAGTAATACATCGTCGAAGGTAAGAGCTTCCTGAATTATTTGCATTTATGGACCATTAACAAGTTTATTAGAAAACAGTAAATTAGTAGTTAATTATAGAATTTGACGCGCCCCGGGTAAACCGGTTATATATAGTAACAATAACAAGTGGTGGAGGAACAACTAATTCGCGTGAATTCACCTGCCAGCAGTATAAACGATGGATATTGTCTGGCAATATAACAGGACGATAAAACAGAAATTTAACACCATTGGAGGAAAATAATGAAAAAATCCGCACTTGCTATCAGCATGGCACTTGCACTGGCTTCAACAGCCGTATATGCAGGGGCCACAAAGAAGGATGCATCCCAGGCCATTTATGAGGCCGTTACCGCCAATAATCAAGCTGCAAAAATGGGTTTTGAATGGAAATTTACCTATAAGAAACTGCTGGGTCCTGCCAAGAAGGCCTATCACAAGGGCAATTATGCCAAGGCCATCAAAAAGGCCAATATTGCCAAGTCACATGCTGATCTCGGCATTATCCAGGCCAACTATGCCAAGAATAAAAAGATACAGTTAGTCAATTAATTATACTCAATATCTTGCAGGAAGAGGCCGGTATTTACCGGCCTCTTCCTTTTGCATTACAATTCGTCGCATGACATCCTCGCAAAGAGACATATACACGGTCAGTCGCCTTAACCAGGAAGTCCGTACGCTACTGGAAGGCAGCTTCCCCCTGCTCTGGATCGAGGGTGAAATATCGAATTTTGCCTGCCCCTCTTCGGGCCACTGGTATTTTTCAATAAAGGATGAAAAGGCCCAGGTCCGCTGTGCCATGTTCCGTAATCGTAATCTGAATATACGGTTCCGCCCGCAAAACGGCATGCAGGTTCTGGTCAGGGCACGGGTTGGGCTATACGAAGGGCGCGGTGAATTCCAGCTGATTGCAGAACACATGGAAGATGCCGGAGACGGGGCCCTGCGACGTGCATTCGATGCACTCAGGCAGCGCCTGGAAAAAGAAGGCCTTTTTGATATTGCCGGCAAAAAAGCCCTGCCAGCGTTACCCGAAACAATAGGCATCATAACCTCCCCGACCGGGGCCGCGATCCATGATGTGCTGAGCGTACTGAAAAAAAGATTCCCTGCAATAATGGTCATTATATATCCGGTACCCGTCCAGGGTGAAAATGCGGCTGCAGAAATCGCCACGATGCTCCGCACAGCAGGGCAACGTAATGAATGCGATGTCTTGCTGGTGACCCGGGGTGGCGGCTCACTGGAAGACCTGTGGGCATTTAATGAAGAAGTGCTGGCCCGTGCCATTCATTTATGTCAGCTACCCGTTGTTACCGCAATAGGTCACGAAACGGATTTCACCATTGCTGATTTTGTTGCAGATTACCGCGCCCCCACACCCTCTGCTGCTGCCGAAATACTGAGCCCGGACCAGTCGGAATGGACTGCCATGCTAGTCGGTAAATGTGAATCGCTGGCCAGGACAATACGGTTTCACTTACAGCACTCGGGACAACAGTTGCAGCACCTCCAGGCCCGACTCCGACAACAACATCCCAGCAACCGGTTGAAACAGTGGTCACAACGGGTCGATGACCTGGAATCACGGTACCGGCTTGCATATCA
This sequence comes from Gammaproteobacteria bacterium, assembly GCA_011052215.1. GTDB lineage: Bacteria > Pseudomonadota > Gammaproteobacteria > JAADHQ01 > JAADHQ01 > JAADHQ01. Next base: position 1,852 of record DRJK01000141.1, on the reverse strand, counting down.
ACACCAGTATGATAAACGTGTGGCCTTGATGTCAGGCATCACCAGACGACTCCTGAACATGTCACCACAACACAAAATACAGTTCTTTATCGAACGGGGCAGGCAATTGTCCAATCGTCTGCAAAATTCCATACAACAAAAAATATCAAAAGACCGGCATACCCTCACCACGCTATCAAGAGAACTCCATGCCATAAGCCCTCTTGCTACGCTGGATCGTGGTTACAGCATCCTGCAAGACAGGAATAAAACAATAATAAAAAACAAGGTACAGGTGAAGACAGGAGAACAACTTTTCGCACGCCTGACGGATGGGCAATTAACTTTACGTGTTGAAGAAAAAAAATAAATAACATGCGCGCCAAAAACAAACCAGCAAAACTGAGGATATTCCGGGCTTTATTTCTGGCTCTGACATTAATATCAATTCACACTGAATCATACGCCCTGCCTGAAACATCCGCCGTTCCCGGCGGTTTGATTGTCATCCCCCTGGGCCGGAACAAAAGCAGGCCTGAAGTTAAATTCAATAAAAGCAGGATTATGGTTGTCTGGAATAATAAGACCTGGTATGCCATTGTGGGCATTCCACTAAACATGAAGCCAGGCCACCATACTATTTCCATTCATAATGGAAAAAAGAAACAGACCATACCCTTTATAGTCAAGCATAAAAGTTACCCGACACAATACATCACACTCAAGAACAAACGCATGGTAAACCCCGGTGCGAAGGACATGAAAAAAATAGGACAGGATCGGAAACGTATCAAACGCGCCCTGCGAAACTGGTATGAAAAACAGGGTATAGATCTGCTGTTCAATAAACCGGTCAGCGGGCGCTACAGCAGCCGGTTTGGACTGCGGCGTTTTTTCAACAAACAGCCACGTAAACCACATAGTGGCCTTGATATTGCAGCCGGCAAGGGCAGCCTGATACATGCGCCTGCCAGTGGCAAAATCATCGAGACCGGTCGTTACTTCTTTAATGGCAACACCGTCTTTATCGATCATGGTCAGGGACTGGTCAGCATGTACTCTCATCTGGATACGATAAAAGCAGCCGTAGGAGAAGATATCCGGAAAGGTGACGTCATAGGCACCGTCGGCATGACCGGACGGGTTACAGGCCCGCACCTGCACTGGTCTGTAAGCCTGAACAACACCATGATTGACCCGTCGTTATTCCTGAAACCTGAAGACCGGCCACCTCGGGCCAAGTGATTGACTCACTCTGATGGAATCAACTGACGACACAGGAACGCTGGCAAAAGTCAGTGGGAAACAGAGCCCACAATGATCATGACCGCCTGCAATTTTTACAGGTGGCTAACAGACACGCTTAACGGGCAAGATGATAACATTGGATTTCTTTCTTGCCGGCATTTCGATTTCTTCCGGTTTGAATGGCCTTCCTTTCCTGACGGCATAAAAGTAATAGGATTTACTCACTGATAAAGTATGGTTACCGATACGGAAACTCTCGCCTTCCTCAAGTTTGACGCCAGCGTTTATCCTTGTCTCGTTCACCCAGGTACCATTGGTACTCTTGTTGTCTATCAGGTAAACACCATCACGAGTGACGATAATATCGGCATGGTGACGTGAGACATAGGTGTCCATCAGGATAATATCTGACCTTGTCGATTTGCCCAGGATGTGTTTGCCTTCACCAAGTTGATGCCGGATGATGTTTCCGCGTTTGTCTTGTATCTGCAAGTCAATCATAAATCTATAAAACTGTTAACCGGTTAGATTTTATTATTTCTATTATATTAATATTATAGCAGCCCAGATCGTATTGTGGCTACTGGATGTTGGTTATCATGTTGATATGTGTGGGAAATTACCT
>DRJK01000140.1 GCA_011052215.1 Gammaproteobacteria bacterium | reverse complement strand
TTTAGTGAGTTAAGAAACGATTGTGATGCAATCTGCAAGTATGGAGAAAATAAAGATATCCTCAAAAAAATATCAAAGGTGGTGAATTAAAATTAATATTCGGGGTCAATAGAGTTTTAGGCCAGGTGTTCTATCTGAATATAAGTTTTAACTCTGACCCCGAATATTCCATTAAAAGAGAGATAAAATATGGCAACCCCCGATAAATATGAATTAAAAGAGCGAGAACGCAGTAACTGGTCATCAGCAGCAGAAGGCTGGCGCAGACGTGATGAGTTATTACGCAAGGGTGCGGCACCCGTCACCGAACGTATGCTTGAACTGTCCGGGATATCCTCCGGGTCCAGAATGCTTGATATTGCATCGGGCACGGGAGAACCGGCGATATCGGCGGCACAAATTGTAGGTGAGTCTGGCAAGGTTATCGGTATTGATCTGGTCGATGAGATGCTCGCCGTTGCCCGTGAGAAAACGGCAAAAACAAATCTCAATAATATTGAATTCCATTGCATCGATGCTGAAACGCTGGATTATACAACTGCTTCGTTTGACGCGGTGACCATCCGTTGGGGGTTGATGTTTATGCCAGAGCCACAAGCCTGCCTCGCTGCCGCCTATAAGGCACTGAAACAGAATGGACGCATTAGCCTGGCCTGCTGGGCTGCCCCGGATAAAAATCCCTTTGTGGGCGTCCTTATCAAGACATTAGGCAACTACATGGATATCCCGACACCACCTCCCGGTACTCCCGGTATTTTCGCTTTTGCGGATGCAGAACGCTTGCAAAATGTCATCAGGTCAGCAGGCTTCAGAAATATCATACTGGAAGAGATGACAATTGATGTTGTTGAGGTTAATGACGGCCGCGCCTATTGGGATGCGATGTCAGATTTGGCTGCACCAGTCATGGCGCTTGTCAGGCAGTTGGATGAGTCGGTTCGATCGAACTATATTGATGAGGTAATCAAGGTTGCAGATGCATTGAAGCAAGGCGAAACATTGTGCATGAAAGGTACCACATGGATTGCTTCTGCCGATAAATAAAAAAGGAGAAATTTAATGGGAGATGTAGTAACACAGGATAAGCCAACCTCACAGGGCACAGCTAAAATTGTGTATATCCTCTATCTTGCGGGTATTGTCTTTCCTGTTACTGGAATAATCGGCGTGGTAATGGCATACATCAATAGAGGTGATGCCCCCGAATGGCTGAAAAGTCACTATCAGTTGCAAATCAGAACCTTCTGGATAGGCGCCTTATACATATTGATCGGTATAATACTCACTTTCTTTATTATCGGCTATTTCGTTCTTTTGTTCTGGGTTATCTGGCTGATTATTCGTTGTATTAAAGGTATGAAGTCGCTTGACATGAAAGAGGCCCATCCAGATCCGGTTGGATGGATGTTCTGACCGGTAGCGGAGACAAATTAATATGACGGTAATTTCCAGTTGCATTATTTCCTGCATATTCACCAGTTGTATGTAACGTGGGCCTGAATATGGAAAAAATGTGAGAGTACACTATTTGCAGCATGTGCCATTTGAAGGGTTGAGTAGCATTGAATCCGTTTTGAAGGGAAAGGGGCATCAATTATCTTCTACTCATTTATATGATGGCCAGCCTTTACCGCCAGTCAATGATATTGACTGGCTTATTGTCATGGGCGGGCCTATGGGTATATATGAGGAAAATATCTATCCCTGGCTGAGTGAGGAAAAACAATTTATAAAAAAGGTCATTAACGCAGGGAAAATTGTATTGGGTATTTGCCTTGGTGCCCAGCTTATTGCCAGCACACTAGGTGCAAAAGTGTATAAAAATAAATATCGGGAAATAGGTTGGTTTAATATCAGACGTCCACCCGATACAACAAATACTATATTATCCACGGCAATGCCTGAGCTGGCAGAGGTATTTCACTGGCATGGCGATACCTTCGATATTCCGGAAGGGGCCAGCATTCTTGCCGAAAGCGAGGCATGTAAAAACCAGGGGTTTATCATCGATGACCGTGTTGTGGCATTACAGTTTCATCTGGAAACAACTGTGGAGTCGGCAAAAGCACTTATAGAAAACTGTTCTGGTGAACTCGATGGTTCTGTGTATGTACAGACAGAAAATGAATTACTTTCAAACATACAAAGGTTCATAAGTATTAATCGAATTATGATCGATGTATTGAATGCACTGGAAGAAAAAAACACCTGACAATGAAACGGAGAGGTTCCGTGAGTAATTCAGCTAATGGCTAAACGGGATGATCTTGCTGCTCATCAGTCCGGAACACTTAAGATAGAAGTACTGACGCCTTCAGAAGAACACATTCAGTTAATTGGTGGCGTTGCTATTGTCAATGTTAGAATGCATATATCAGGTAGTTACGCCGGCGTTTCATCTGAGAGTGATTTTCGATTTACCCGTGTTTGGGCACATACTTCTGGTGGATCATGGCATGTAGTCGCTGCCTATTCCATGTCCGGATTACGGGTTAGCTCTAAACGCACTTGCCGCTTACCTTTCAGCTACATTCGTCATGGGTTAACGGGACGGCAGTAATTTGTCATATTGCTCTCCATCGATATAAAACCACTGTCCATTTTCTTTCACAAAATGACTCTGTTCGTGGAGTTGATGGGCCTTTCCGTTGATCTTGTATGTGGCAATGAATTCAACCGTATTGTCGGTTGCGGCAATAATTCTGAGCCTTGTCCATTGCACACTGTCATCCATATTTTTTGAAATTGTTTCTGGCCGGGTAGTGTGGTGCCAGGTTTGTAACAGGTATGCATTGTTCTGTAATGCATAGGCACTGAACCTGGACCGCATCAGTTTTTCTGCGCCGGGCGCGTGTGTTGAACCTTGCATGTACTGTCCACAACATTCGCTCAGGCCCAGGCCGGAACCACATGGGCATTGGCCCACTGTGACCGGGCTACGTTTTTTACCCACTGTAGACGTGCCCTTGTACGCGTTGCACAAGTACCTTTGCCAACTGGGCGGTTGCCGGTCCAATATGATGGCGGTTGCCGTAAACCAGATACAATGTGGCATTGTAAATTTTGCCTTCGCGTAAGGGCAGGATACTGAGTTCGCCTCTGGTCAGGTGTTCACAAATCATGTGTCGTGGTAACCAGCCATAACCCATGCCGTTTCGTATCAACTGGAGTGATGCCTCAATACTGGAGACGCGCCATTGATGCTCGGCCCCCAGCCAGCCCAGGTTACGTTTATGTTCCTTGCCGGAATCGCTGATGATGATTTGCATCTGGTCACGCAGCTGGTCAATTGTCAGGGGTCCCTCAAGCCGATGAAGGGCGTGGTCGGGGTGGGCCACTGCAACGAATTCGATTTGCATGATTTCATCACCGAGCAGGTCATTGGGAACCCGGTGGCTGATGGCCAGGTCTGCCTCGCCGGCCGCCAGTTTCTCATCGGCCCCCGACAGAACCACCTGTTCCAACTGGATTCTGGTCTGGCCACATTCACGACGAAATTGCCGGAGTGCCTGGATCAGGATAGTGAAGGGAAAGGAGGCATCGACCACCAGCCGGATTTCGGCCTCACGACCGCTACCGACATCCGCTGCCAGTTGTTCAAGTTCGCCGGCATCCTCGACCAGTGTTCGCGCACGTTGCAGGATCATTTTACCGGCCTCTGTCAATTCGGCCTTGCGTCCCCTGACGATTAGTATTTCCATACCAAGCTGTTCCTCCAGCCTGCGAATGGCATAACTGACGGTGGACTGGCTTCGGTGCAGGGCCTCTGCTGCCTGTGCATATCCACCCTGGTCTACCACGGCTTGCAGCGTCCTCCACTGATCCAGTGTCACCCTTGGTGTCTTCATATCGTTATTATATCTATAATATAGATAATTACAGCCTAAATAATGAACTTTTATATCTAAATAATACTGCCATAATCAAAATACACAGACTTGAGAGGAGCATGATGATGAAAAACGGGGCATATTTAACGGGTCGAATCCTGCTGGGGCAGATGTTTTTACTGGCAGGCATCAATAAGATGGCTGCATTTGGCGGAACGCAGGCCTATATGGAATCCATGGGCGTACCGGGCATGTTGCTGATACCGGTTATACTGCTGGAAGTGGCTGGTGGTCTCGCGGTAATACTGGGCTGGCAGACACGCTGGGCATCACTGGCCCTGGCCGGCTTCACATTGATTGCGGCATTTATCTTTCACTATGACCCGGCCAACCAGATGCAAATGATACTGTTTACGAAAAACCTGTCTATCACGGGTGGCCTGATATTGCTGGCCGGGGCGGGTGCCGGTGTCTGGAGCCTGGATAACCGTCGGGTCGGGCAGCACGGACAAATAGCCAGTGTCTGAAAAGCGGGATATAGTCTGCCCTCCCGGGCAGGTTAATACTGAAATACGAGGGTAAAGATGAGTTTGCTTGTTAATGGAAAGTTAAAGGACGACTGGTTCGAGGCACAACATGAAGCGGGTGAATACATCCGCCGTGACTCGCAGTTCCGAAACTGGATTACCCGTGACGGGGCGGCCGGTCCGACCGGTGTAGGGGGGTTCAGGGCCGAGCCGGGCCGGTATCATCTCTATGTGAGCCTGGCCTGCCCCTGGGCACACCGTACATTAATATTTCGTATGCTGAAAAATTTGCCGGACCTGGTCACGGTGTCTGTTGTAAACCCCGATATGGGTGTTGATGGCTGGCGCTTTGAGGAATTTCCGGGGGCAACACCGGATCAGGTGAATGGCTTCGATTTTTTGCATCAGGTCTATACCTTGGCACAGCCCGATTACACCGGTGTTGTGACAGTGCCGGTGTTGTGGGACAAACAGCAAAAGACCATTGTCAATAATGAGTCATCAGAGATCATCCGCATGTTTAATTCGGCCTTTAACGGGTTAACATCGGTAAAAACAGATTATTATCCTGAAGCGTTACGAGTGGAAATAGACAGTATCAATACACTGGTCTATGCCAATATTAATAATGGTGTGTACCGGGCCGGTTTTGCCACCAGCCAGTCTGCATATGAACGGGCATTTGGCAGGCTGTTTGATGCGCTACAGCAAGTCGAGCAAATGTTGTCGCGGCAGCGTTATCTTGCCGGTGAACAATTGACCGAAGCCGACTGGCGGTTATTCACAACACTGATTCGTTTTGATGCGGTTTATTACAGTCATTTTAAATGTAATTTGAAACGTATTATTGATTATCAAAACCTGTCCGGCTATTTGCGTGATCTGTACCAGATTCCGGGCATTGCTGAAACAGTTAACATGCAGCACATAAAGCGACATTACTATTACAGTCATGTGACGATCAATCCGGCCAGGATTGTACCATTGGGCCCCGAGATCGATTTTATGGCACCGCATGATCGTGAGAGATTTTCAAAATAAAATAAATTTTTTTTATGCAAGGCCGTTGAGACCAGTAAAGGGGCCGGGGCCGACATCAAAAGATTGCTCGCTGTTCCTGCCTGGATGAACTTTACCCCGGCCATATTGCTCCATCACTGCTGCCCCGTTAACCCATGACGAATGTGGTTGAAATGCAAGCGACAGGTACGCTCTGGGCTAACCCGAAATCCGGACATGAAACCGGTATGGCCGGATCAAGACACGCAAAACATGCCATC
>DRJK01000139.1 GCA_011052215.1 Gammaproteobacteria bacterium | reverse complement strand
TTACCCTTCTGCGCCTGTTTTCCCCGCTGGCCTGATTTATCTTTCTGTGCCTGTTTTCCCTGTGACTGATTCTTTTTCTGCTGCTTTTGCTGACGCAGCAACGCCTTGACCGCTGCCTTGTTGGCCAGCGCATCCTCCATTCCGGGCGCGGATTTCAGCGCGGCATCGTAGGCGCTGATGGCATCTTTATAACGACCGAGTCTTGCCAGTGTATTACCCCGGTTATAATCAGCCGCCGTGCCGCTGGCATGGGAAAAACTTTCCAACGCCTGTTTGTAATTATTGCGTCTGTACTCGGCGCTGCCTTTCTGTAGCGGGTCTTCTGCTATCTGACTGGCACGCTTGTAGTTCTTTTCCGCCAGGGCCTTCGCTGCCTGTTGATCGGGGCGTTGCCAGAGATCACCCCATCCGGCGGCCATGGCCGGTTGCGGCGGTGGCAGTAAACCAACCAGCAGCACCACGCTCAGCAGCCAACCGCGGCGGAAGGCCAGTGCCGCCAGCGGCAGCAGCAACAACGCCAGCCAGGGGCCGCGTTCTTTCCAGTCCTGTCCCTGCATCTCACCATTGACAAGATTTTCTGTGCTCAGCGGTGTGTCATGATCCAGCAGTGCCTTGATGTCGGTATCGCTGTTGTTAAAGGTACGGTAGCGACCACCGCCGGCCTTGGCCACGGCCTGGAGGGCCACGGTTTCAAGTGCCGGTACGACGAGCTTGTTGTCACGGGTGCGTAACAGCTGGCCCTGTGCATTGGTTAATGGCTCGGCCTTGTTACTGCCGATGCCGATTACCGATACACGGTACCCCTGCTTGCGTAATTGTGTAGCGGCCTGGCGTGCCTTGTCGCCACTCACGCCATCAGCAAATAGCAAAATCCGGCCACTGCTCAATCCCGCCTGCCGCAACAGTTCGCCGGCCTTTTCCAGGCCCAGGTCGGCACGGCTGCCCTGCACTGGCATAAGGCCTGGGTCGAGCGACTTGAGCAGGGCGCGAATGGTGTCCACATCGCGGGTAAGCGGTGTAACGGTAAAGGCATCGCCGGCAAATACCACCAGTCCGGTCTGTCCCTCATCATTACGGGCAAGGACATCCTCGATCTTGAAACGTGCCCGCTCCAGCCGTGAGGGTTTCAGATCCCGGTCAAGCATGGAGAGCGACAGGTCCAGTACGATGACCCGTGCCGAACTGGTCTGGTAAAGCGGTTGTGGCTGTTTTTCCCACACCGGATTAGCCAGCGCCAGGGCGGCGAGCAGCCATCCCGTACCGAGCAACCATAATACGGAGCGGTTGACCCTGTGGTCCTGACCTGTCAGTAACAAGGGTCGCAGGCGGGCGTCTATAATGCGGGCCCAGGGGTTGTCGTCAGCAGCAGCCCGGCGCAGCCGCCACACCAGCAGGGCCAGCGGGATCAGGCTGAGTAGCCACAGGGGCTGAAGAAAATGAAATTGTTCAGGCATGGTGTACCTCCGCAGGGGCCGGTATCGCCCGCCAACTGAAGGCAGTGGACAGGGCGATCAGCACACTGAGCAGCAACGCCGCAGACAGTGGCCAGAAATAGAGTTCATCCACCGGTCGCCAGGTCTGCTCATCTTTGGAGACCGGTTCGATACGATCCAGCAGGGCATAGATCTTCGCCAGCCGGGCGGCATCACGGGCACGGAAATAACGTCCATCCGTCTTGCTGGCAATGGCCTTGAGACTGTTCTCATCGAGGTCGCCCGTTGCCATCCGCTGCACGCCGAAGGGTGTCTGTATCTGCATTTCACCACTACCGATACCGATGGTGTAGATATGCACGCCTTCGCGCGCGGCCAGGTCGGCGGCCTTGAGCGGATCAACATTACCGGCGGTGTTGGTGCCGTCGGTGAGCAGGATCAGCACGCGGTTACGGGCCGGTTCCTTGCGCAAACGTTTGATCGACAGGCCGATGGCGTCACCGATGGCGGTGCGTTTGCCGGCCAGGCCGATCTGCGCCTCGTCGAGCAGGGTACGCACCGTGCTGCGATCAAAGGTCAGCGGTGCCTGCAGATAGGCCTGATCACCAAACAGGATAAGACCGAGGCGGTCACCCTTGCGTTGTTGAATAAATTTGCCAGCCACCAGTTTGACGGCGGTGAGGCGGCTGAGCTGGTGGCCGTTGATTTGCATGTCTTCGGTCTGCATGGAACCGGAAATATCCACCGCCAGCATCAGGCTGCGTCCGCTCACTGGCAGGTGTACGGTTTCACCGATCAGTTGCGGGCGTGTTGCCGCCAGCACCAGTGTCAGCCAGGCCAGTACCGCCAGCACCATTCGTAGCCGTGAGCGCTGGCCGGTGTGGCCTTGCAGATTGGCTTGCAGCGCGCCATAAAAGGGAAAACGCAGTGCCGCCGGGGCTGTGCTGGCAGCGCGTGGCAGCAACAGAGCCAGTAGTGGCAAGGGCAGGGCGGCGAGTAACCAGGGCCAGGCAAATTCAATTGTCATATCAGTGTTCCATGTTCTTTATCACCCAGTTACGTACCAGGTTGCCAAGTGCCCGGATATCCAGATCGGCGGGCAAGGCGGGTTGATAGGGGCCGGTGGCCAGCACTTGTCCGGGGCCCTGGCTGAAGCGGCCCTGGCCTCCGGACGCATCGAGAAAGCGCAGCCAGTCGTTACCGGTCAGGGCGGCAACCTGCCGGCGTGGATAACGCATCAGCGCCAGTCGACGCAGCAGGATGGATATCTGTGCAATTTTTTCCGGTGTCGTGTTGTCACCGGTCTCCTGTTCCAGTTCATCGATCATGGCGAGGATGCGCTGGCGCTGGCAATGCAAACGGTAGTGGCGCAGGCCGACCCATGCCGCCCAGACCAGCAGGACAAGCAACAACGCGGCGAGTATCCACCAGCCCGGTGCCGGCGGCCAAAGGCCGGGTTCGGCCGGCAGGTGGATGTCGCGCAATTGCAGTGCCGGTTGGGCGGCCGGGTTCATGCTGCCACCTCCTTTGCAATGATGATCGGTGCCGGGGTAAAGCCACGCCGCAATATGCTGGCGACGTCATCCCCGGTGGACAGTTGCAGCAGCGGGATGGCCCGGCTGTGCATGAGATCCCGCACCGTCTGGTGGTGCAGGCTAAAGAAATCATGATAGGTTTTTTGTGCCGTAACCGAACGGGTGTCGAGCATGCCGGTGTGCTGGCCGTCACTGATGCCATAGCGCGCCGGGGGCGGTGGGCCAAGCTCCAGGGCATCGACCAGCTGAATGGCGACCACGTCGTTATGCTGGCGCAGTCTCATCAGGTGGTTGCCGGTCTCGTCATCAATGCCGTAAAAATCGCTGAGCAGAAAGATCAGGCTGCCGGGCCGGCTGACCCGGCGCAGCCGGGCCAGTGCACCGTTGAGCCCTTGAGGGTGGGGGGGCTGTTTGAGATTTTCCAGTGGATCACTTTGTGCTACCAGCTGGCGGATCAGGCGCAACACACCGTGCTTGCCACCACGGGGGGGTAACTCGTGATGGTCACCGTTGAATAACAACGCACCGATACGATCACCGTGGATAACGGTCGCCCAGCCGATCAGGGCTGCTGCGTGGGCGGCAACCACTGATTTGAGTGCGCCGTGGCTGGCGAAGAACATACCCGGGTTCAGATCGACACAGACCACCACCGGACGTTCCCGTTCTTCCTGATAGAGCTTGGTGTGAGGCCGACCGGTGCGGGCAGTGACCCGCCAGTCCATACTGCGGATGTCGTCGCCAGGTTGATAGAAACGCGATTCCTGATAGTCCATGCCACGACCGCGAAAACGCGAGGCATGGTTGCCGGACAGTTGTGCCAGCGCGGCCTGCTTGCGGCCAGGATTGAGTTTGCGGGCCTGCTGATGCAGTGCAATGAGTTCATCGTGGCTGACCCGGGTAGCCGGGTTAAGGGCCGGGTTGGCAGTGCGATCAACGGCCCCGGTGTTAACTTTATGATGGCGTTTTTTTGCACCAGGAAACAGTTTGTCAGCGAGTTTCATGTCAGGCTACCGGGATCAGATTCAATAGTTCGCGGATTACATCATCGGAGTCCATGCCTTCGGCCTCGGCCTCGAAGGAAACCAGCACCCGGTGGCGCAGCACGTCGAAGGCCACCGTCTGTACATCGGCTGGCGAGACATAATCGCGACCATCCAGCCAGGCATGGGCACGGGCACAACGGTCGAGGGCGATAGTGGCACGCGGACTGGCGCCATAATTCACCCAGCGTACCAGTTCCTCGCTGTAGGGTGCCGGCGCCCGGCTGGCCAGCACCAGCTGTACCAGGTATTTTTCTACCGATTCGGCCATGTGGACGTGCAGCACCTCGTGACGGGCGGCAAAAATCTGCTCTTTACTCAGCTCCAGTTCGGTGGCCGCCGGGTTAGTGTCTTCACGTTCGGCCTGACGGCGGGCCAGTCCGAGGATCGCGTGTTCCGATTGAACATCGGGGTATCCGATGCGAATGTGCATCAGAAAACGGTCCAACTGGGCCTCGGGCAAGGCGTAGGTACCTTCATGTTCAATGGGGTTCTGGGTGGCCATGACCAGAAACGGACGCGGCAGGGGATAGGTGTGGCGGCCGACGGTGATCTGTTTTTCACCCATGGCTTCGAGCAGGGCAGACTGCACCTTGGCCGGTGCGCGGTTGATTTCGTCGGCCAGAATCAGATTGTGGAACAGTGGTCCCTGCTGGAAATGAAAGTCGCCGGTTTCCGGCCGGTAGATGTCGGTACCGGTCAAATCGCTGGGCAGCAGATCCGGGGTAAATTGCAGGCGGTGAAAGTCACCTTCCAGCACGGCGGCCAGTTCCTTGATGGCCGTGGTTTTGGCCAGCCCGGGTGCGCCTTCCACCAACAGATGTCCATCTGCCAGTAGTGCGATGAGCAGTCGGTCGATGAGTGTCTGCTGGCCGATGATGCGTTGCTGCAGATGTTCACGGACCTGGTGAAAGGCCTGATAGTGGGCGCTGTGGGTGGTTTTTGGGTCTACCGGTGCGATGTTTGCGTTCATTTTGGAATGACTCCTTGACTCTGTTCAATGTGCCGTGTGGCACGTTTAGCTGGCCGGGTTTTCTTTGACGGCATTAATGACAATGGTGTCGCGAATCAGACCTTCCTGGGCATCGGCCAATGCTTGACTGGCCTGTCGGGTGTTCTTTGCAGAAAGTGATTTAAGGGCAGATTCGACTTTTCCAAGTGTTGCCACTACGGGGAGGTCAACAAAGCTGTATTGCATTTCGATGTTCACGGTCTTGAGTGCCTCGATGACTTTCCTGTGTTTCCCGCGGACGGCATCCAGGTGGGTTTTACCCAGCTGTTGTTTGATCTGATCGGTAATTTCCACGCCTTCCCTGATGCCCAGTTGTGAGTAGATGGGTAGCAGGCCAGAGGCATTTTCATTGTCGGTGGTGACGTTGGACTTCAGTTTTGTCAGCAGGCCTTTGGCCTGTTCAAGGTACTGATGGGCTTCAGTGCCGTGTTTCTCGGAAAGCAGCTGGCGTGCCGCGACAATGTATGACATGGCCTTGCGACCATTTTGTGCCAGGGTGCTGGCCTGGTGTATTTGCCGTTGCTCGGCACTTAACGTCGTGTGTTTGCCGGTTTTGGTGGCCGCCCTCGACGAGGGCGTTGGTGGTGCGGCCAGGACGGCCGTGGTACCGATTATAGTGGTTATGAACAGAAGTAATGTGGCGGCTGAATTTTTTGCGCTGGTGTACATGTTTTTACCCTCGTGGCAGTTAAAAATTTTGCCGGGGCTGCTCGACTGGCAAGTGTTGCAGCGCCGACTTTGCATACAACATTACCTTGTCCGGGTTTAACTGGAGGTGGAGGGGAGATTAAGATTCGTTAATGTTGGTGGCGCGGGTTATCGGGAACTCGCAACGGACCCGAAGGCCGGGCTGGTTATCTTCCAGCTTCAGCGTCATGCCGTGGATTCCCGCCACGGCTGCCACCAGGCTCAGGCCCAGCCCGCTGCCGGGGGTTGTGCGGCTTTTTTCCAGTCGGTAAAAGCGCTGGAACACCGATTGCCGTTCATCTTCGGGAATACCCGGGCCGCTGTCGGCAATACTGATCACGCCACACCCGGCCTGCTGCCCGAGGGTGATATCAATCTGTCCTTGCTGCGGGGTGTACTTGATGGCATTGTCCAGCAGGTTGGTCATGGCCTGGAACAGCAGGTCACGGTCGCCCTGCATATACACACTGGTATCCACTTGCAGGCGCAGAGACTGGTCTTTTTCTTCGGCCAGTGGCTCATAGAGTTCAACCACGTCGTGCAGCAGGGCGCCCATATCTGTTTCACTGAACGCTTCCCTGTGTTGCCGGGTTTCGATACGGGCGATGCGCAGCAATGCATTGAAGGTCTTCAACAGGCCATCGGCATCGTTCATGGCCTGTTCGGTCAGGGTTGGATCCTGACGTGTTTTCTCCTGTTCGGTACGCAGTAGTTCAAGCCGGTTACGCAGCCGCGCCAACGGCGTGCGCAGGTCGTGGGCGATGCTGTCGGAGACGCGCCGCACGCCTTCCATCAGTTCCTCGATGCGGTCGAGCATGGTATTGAGGTTGCCGGCCAGTGAATCGAATTCATCGCCGCTGTGCTGCATCATGATGCGGCGCGACAGGTCACCGTTGATGATCTCGCGGCTGGTGGTGTTGATGGCCTCGAGGCGTTTCATGACCCGGCGGCTGAGCACGAACCCGCCAACGCCACCCAGCACCAGGGTAATGGCAAAGCCGACGATCAGGGTACGAATGATACGTTGCTGGGTCTCTTCCAGTTCATAAATATCGCGGCCAACCAGCAAATGAAAATTACCGGTCAGGGTGAAACTGCGCGCCCGGGCCAGGTGGATTTCCTTCTTATTGTGACCGGCGTTTTCGAGCCGGAAGTTCAACCAGCCATCCTTGCCGGCCGGTGTCGCCGGCCAGCGGTTGAGGTTGCCGGCGATGCGCGTATTGATTGCCGTGGTTAACAGATAGATGGATGAGCCGGTGGGTTTGCGTGACAGACGTTCGTTAATGACCTCGATCAGGCCGCCGAGGCCGTCCATGTCGTAACGTTCCGCCAGGCCGGTAATCTCGGCGGCAATGGTGGCATCGGCCTGTCGCGACATGTAGGCCGCCGTCGACCAGTAGATAAACCATAACAACAGCAATACCGAGGCACCGAACAGCGTCATGTAGGTAAAGGCCAGGCGAAAACTGAAGCTGCGCAGCAGGCGATGTTGCATGGGCTAGGCGGATCCCGCTGATGGTTCACGCAGGCAATAGCCGGCACCGCGCACGGTCTGCATCAGGGGGGGCTCGAATCCTTTGTCTATCTTGTTGCGCAGCCGGCTGATATGCACATCGATGATGTTGGTCTGGGGGTCGAAATGATAATCCCAGACATTTTCCAGTAGCATGGTGCGCGTGACGATCTGGCCGGTATGTTGCATCAGAAATTCGAGAATCATATATTCGCGTGGTTGCAGGTCGATGGCTTTGCCGGCTCGTTTGACCCTGTGTGTCAGGCGTTCCAGTTCCAGGTCGGCGACTTTCAGCAGACTGGTATCGGGTTTCATTTCCCCGCGTCGCAACAGTGCCTCGATGCGCGCCAGCAGTTCAGAAAATGCAAAGGGTTTGACCAGGTAGTCATCCCCGCCGGCCTTCAGACCCGCTACCCTGTCGTCCACCTCACCCAGGGCGCTGAGTATGATCACGGGTGTCCGGTGCTTTGAACTGCGCAGGGTTTTCAGGATCGATAGCCCGTCGAGTGCAGGTAGCATGCGATCAAGAATGATTATTTCGTAGTCATTTTCCAGCGCCATAAACAGGCCATCCTTGCCATCAGAGGCCTGATCGACCACATGACCGTGCTCTTTCAGGCCCTTGGCAATGTAGTTTGCTGTGTCGATATCGTCTTCGATGACAAGGGTGCGCATGGTGTTTGTCTCAAGTGGTCAGCCCGCCTCCTTTTGCCGGAAATAACAACAGGGTGACTGTCAGCATACCTGTTTGTCACTGAAGTGAGAATGGGTAAAACATTAAATATTGTTAACCCTGTTGTGATATCAGTCCCTGACTTGCAAGACCGAACTCACTTGTCATTGAAAGTGCCGGTGTAATGGAAAAGGCATATCCCTGTTGCGAACCCTTTTATTTCTGTTGATCAGGAAAATGAGGGGTTACCGGTCAGTATGGTTATCGTTGCCGGTAATACCGTCTGCCAGTGCCTCAAGATCACGGTGTTGCCGGGCCTCCGTCTCGCGCATACTGGTTGCATCCCGGGCCAGGTACAGATACATCAACGGCACGATATACAGGCTGAAAAAGGCACCGATGCCAAGCCCTGCAGCAATCACGATGCCGAGCTGGTTGCGTGGGGGTGCACCCGAACCGGTCGCGATGATCAGCGGGACCACCCCGAGCACCATCGACAGGGTGGTCATCAGCACCGGGCGCAGGCGGATGCTGGCGGCTTTTTCCACTGCCTCACGAATTCCCAGGCCCTCGTCATATTGCAGATCCTTGGCGAATTGCACCACCAGAATGCCTTGCTTGGTAATCAGGCCAACCAGCGTAATGAGTGCAATCTGGGTGTAGATATTAAGACTGGCCAGCCCCGGGGTCATCAGCAACAGCGCACCGACCGCAGCCATGGGCACGGTGAAGAGAATAATCAGGCTGTCACGAAAACTGTTGAATTGTGCAGCCAGCAGCAGGTAGATAAGCACAATGGCGAGAATGACGGATACCATGAATGTATCGCCCTGTTCGATGAACTGACGTGAGGCGCCACTGTAATCAATATTGACCGCCGACGATGTTTTCCCGGTTGCCGTCTTCAGGAAGGTCAGGGCATCTCCCTCGGAGACGCCGGGGAACTGTACCCCTTGCAGGCTGACACTATTGAGGCGATTGAACTGCGGCAGCGCTTGCGGGATAACCTTTATTGCAAAGCTTACCAGGGTGGACAATGGCACCATCTGCCCGCTGGCACTGCGCAGGTATATTTGCTCGAGTGCCTGGCGTGTTGCACGGTGACTCATCACTACCTGCGGGACTACCTGGTAGGTATAACCTTTACTGGTGAAACGGTTGACATAAGCGCCGGAGAGCATGGTTTGCAGATTAACGGCAATGTCACGCATACTGATGCCCAGGTTGGCGGCCAGTTTGCGGTCGACACGAATTTCGTACTGCGGCTGGTCTATCTTCAGATTTTTTTCGATAAACAAAAATTTGCCACTCTGGCGCGCACTGGCCAGTACCTGTTCGGCAACCTGCTCGAGTTCATCGAAAGGGCCATCACTGGTGATGACGAAATCGATGGGAAACAACCCGGATGAACCCGGTAATGGAGGCGGCGTAAAGGCAGAACCCTGCACACCTGCCACCTTGTTGAGTGCAGCCTGGAGTCCGGGTTTGATCTGCTCGGCCGTCCTGCGGTGTGATTTTTTCGATTTAAGTGTGACCCCGGCGAAAAAGCCGTTGCTACCTGCTCCGGCCGGACTAAAACCGGTCACCATAAAGGAATGCTCTTTTTCAGGAAGGGTGTGCAGAACGTCCAGCACCTGTCTGGCATAGAGTTCAATGTAACCGGGCGAGGCATCGGGTTGTACATTATTGACGGTAAAGATGATGTCACCGTTTTGTGGGGGTGACAGTTCGTGGCGTACCGAGGTGAACATAAAATACACCGCGATCAACGTGGCGATGACGAATACCAGCCCCACTGACGGAAACTCCAGAAACCCGTGCAGGCTGCGGTCGAAACTGCGATTGAGCCGACTGTAAACACGATCAAGAAAATGTGCCAGGCCCCGCTCAGGCGTACGACGCAGGAAATGGCCGCTCATCACCGGCGACAGGGTCAGGGCGACCAGCATGGAAACGAGTACCGCGAAGATAATGGTCAGCGCGAACTCGGTGAACAGGATACCGGTCAGGCCGCCGGTAAAAATCACCGGCAGGAACACCGCCACCAGGGTGGTGGACATGACGATGACCGGCATGGTCAGTTCGCGCGCTGAAAGAACGGCCGCCTGGAAACCGGAGCGGCCCGCATCGATATGGCGATGAACATTTTCCACTACCACGATGGCATCATCCACCACCAGACCGATGGCCAGAACAAAGGCCAGCAGGGTGATCAGATTATAGGAATAACCGCTGAGAAACATCAAAAAACCGGCACCGGCCAGCGACAGGGGAATGGCGATGCCGGGGATCAGCAAACCACGAAAGGAACCCAGGAACAGGTAGATCACCAGCATGACCACGGCCAGGGTGATGCCGATGGTGGTCACTACCTCACGAATCGATTCATCGATGAAGGTTGCAGCATTATAGGGCAAACCCACGGCCAGTCCGGGTGGCAGTTGATTGCGCAGTGCCTCGACCTGTTTGCTGACCCCCAGTGCCGTGTCGAGTGCATTTGCCGAAGGCGTGGTCTGAATACCGATGGCCACCGACACATGACCGTCGAAATAAAAACGCGAAGCATAATTTTCCGCTCCCATTTCCACCCTGGCAATATCCTCGAGATAGATCGGCGTATCACCCACACTTGTTATTACCAGTTTTTTAAACTGTTCCGGTTTGTTCAGCTCCAGGTTGCTGGTCAACGGAATGGAGATCATGGGGCCCTTTGTCTTGCCGATGGCAGCGACGATGTTCTGTGCCGACAGTGCATTGCGCACATCGGCCGCCGTGACCTGGCGGGCGGCCATCTTCGATGGATCGAGCCAGACCCGGACTGCCTGGTTGTTGCCATTACCACCGGATGCACTGGGCGGCACGATCTGGGCTTCCGCGACCCCGGCTACGGTCTGTACCCTCGGCTGCACGTTACGCACCACATAATCGACAATCTGCGGGGTACGCATGCTGTCGTCCGGACTGTAGAAGGCAATGTACATCAGTGCCGTGCTATGCCCGGAAGAGGCGCTGACGCCGGGGGGAAAACTGTCCCGGGGCAACTGCGGTTCGATCCGTTTGATCTTCGTCAGTGTCTGCGCCAGGGCTGCATCGGGGTTGGTGTTAAGGCGCATGTTGAGCGTGATAGACGATTGCCCCTGACTGCTGCTGGAGGTCAGATAATTCAAGCCGGGGACACTGCCCAGCACCCGGCTCAATGGTTCAGTGATGTAGCTTTGAATAGTCTGGGGACTGGCACCGGGGTAAGCGGTATTGACACTGATGGTAGTGGAAACCAGCCTGGGATATTCGCGCACGGTCAGCGAACTCAGCCCGTAACCACCCAGTATCGCGATAACAGCGGACAGTGCGATGGCCAGAACCGGCTTGCGTATAAAAAGATCTGTCCAGCGTGCTTGCGTTGATTGTGTGGCCAAGGGTTCAGTTCCCGTCATGATCCGGCTGCGGACGGGTCAGCGCCGGTGGTGCCGGAACAATCTGCACCCTGGCACCGTTATGCAGTTTCACCTGGCCGGCAATCACCACCCGCTCACCTGCCTTGACCCCGTGCGTAATGGCAATGAAGCCCTGATGATGGCGCCCTGTCTGTACGCTTCGTTCCACCGCTACATCGGTACCCTGACGCTGTTCGATAACATACAGATAGGTACCATAACTCTTGAAGGTAATGGCAGTCTGCGGTATTGCAACCACCTGCTCACGCTGTTTCAGAATAACCCTGGCAACACCATACATACCGGCGCGCAAGAGCTCGTCCGGATTGTCGATCCTGACCTCGATGCGGATATCACGTGTTCTGGAATTCACGCTTGCATCGATCGCACTGACCTTGCCATCGAATCCCTCATCATTGAGGCCATCCACCACCAGGTGAACCTTGTCACCGGGCTGAACACGCAGGATTTCACGCTGCGGCAGCGAAAAGATAATGCGTAGCGGGTCCCATTGTTCGATGCTGGCCACCGTGGTGCCGGGGGCCACATACTGGCCCAGTGCAACCTCTCTTATACCCAGGTTGCCATCAAACGGCGCACGCAGTTGCAGGTCGGTGAGCACGGCCTGCGCCTGCTGGACCGCTGCCCGTGCCTCGCGGAAGTTGGCCACGGCCTCTTCAAGTGAGGCCTCATTGGTGGCCCGGTGCTTGATCAGATCCTTTTGCCGGTCGCGGGCCTGTCTCGCATTGGTCAGCCTGGCCTGGGCCGATGCCAGTTGCGCACGTGCGACATTGTCATTGAGTTGCAACAGCAGTTGATTTTTCCTGACAATGTCACCGGAATCAAAAAACAGCCCCGTCACCGTGCCGGCAGACTGGGGCGAGAGTGATGCACCCTGAACTGATTTGACCGAGGCGACGGCCGACAGTGTCTGCGGCCATGCAACAGATTGCACGCGGGCGACCGATACGTTCACTGGTGGTTGCGGTGTATTGGCCATGGCGGCCAGAAACCTGGCACCCATGTAGTAGCTGAACCCGATCACACCACCATAAACGACCGCAACCAGACTCAGCATCACAGCCAGATGTTTGATTAAACGTGATTTTCGGGATGACATAATTTTCACCGTCTTGATGTTTGATCCGGATATTCCCAACGGCAGGTCAGCCCGTATCTTTCCGGATCGTGATGCGTACCCTGCCTGGCCCGATGTGCAAATAACCCACCACTCGCATAATACACGTCGCATACGTTTCTTACACGCCAGTGGTAACCCATGTCAACAAGTCCTTCTGCAGATTGCTGAAAGGATAAAACAGGAATAACCTTTATTAACTCTTTACCCGGTTTACCGTTCATCGGTGACGGGATCCCTTTGTCTATTAGTGCTTTCCATGTGTGGATTCGCGGTGGCTGTGTCTGTGGATCAGATAGAAGCATAACATCAGGACCAATAATCCTGTAGCAATCCAGGTATAGGGTGCAACAGACTCGAAGACCTGTGAAATGACGTGAATATGCTCGCCCAGATAGTAACTGCCGAATCCCCATAATCCGACCCACAGAGCAGCCCCCACACTGGTCGCCAGAAGAAATGTGCCGGGCCGCATGTGCAGGCTGCCGACAAAAATTCCGGCGAGTTGTCGCGGGCCATCGATGAAGCGGGACAGGATCACGATCAGCGAGCCATACCGTTTACAGATGGTGTCCATACGCTCAAGCCGGGAAGGGCTTAGTGGCAGGCGGAGCAACAGTTTTCTGCCACCGATTCTGCCGATGACGTAACCCAGCGTGCTGCCGGCAACGGCGGCAAACCAGGCCGACACCAGTAATACATGGATATCAAACTCGCCGCGCGTACTCAATAGCGCCCCCGCAATGAGCAGGCTTTGACCCGGCACGGGTATGCCGAAGCCTTCGATCGCGATGGCAGCAAGGATGACAGCCAGACCATATTCCACGAACAGGGGTTCATAATTACTCGCTGCCGTCAGAAGGGATTGTGTAATATCTGACACTTTTCTGTCCTTCCGGGAAGAGCTTGCGACTTGTGCTGTTTGTACATAATAAGCTGGCCATGGTTGGTAACTTGTCAGCCAGGAGTCTGTCTGATTCAGGTATTTGTAGCGGCGAGTGGGAAAACGGGTCGATTTCCTGCCGCCGCAGTACGACTGCATGGACGCAGGAGGCAGGGCAACGCATGGAGCAGTTGCCGAGAATCATCCTGAATCCGACAGATTCCTAGGGTGTTATGTACCATAAGCTGGCCAGTGCAATCAAAGAGCAACTCACCAGCACGATGCTTGATATCTTGACCGTGTAAACAGGGATCATTCTGACATCAAGATGCGCCATTCCCACGTGTAAATGCTCGTAGCGCCATGCTGCCAGAATGAATGAGACCGCACTGAAAAGTATCAGTATTGCCGCAATGATGTGGGTACTCCACAGTGGCATGCTGTTTGACAGGAACCTGGCGATACCAAGACCTGCCACAAGTGACGTGAGACCGGTGCGGATCCATGCTGCATATGTTCTTTCATTGGCCAGTACCGTGCGGTCCAGCGCAAGCCTGTTCGTATCAGGCAGCGAGCTCACTTGGGCCTGGTCCGAACGATATAGACGTCACAGTGTGCGTGCCGGGCAAGGTGGGAAACAACCGAGCCAAAGTGAGTTTCAGGCTGGCCGGTCACAATCACCGAGGCGTTCAGGTCACGGGCCCGCTGTTCCAGTGTTTTGGCGCAGTGTTGTCCGGCCCGTATTTCCAGCTCACCCAGCTGGTTGTCGGACAGATTGAGTCGTGCACCAATCTTGTGTCGTGCAATGTATTCATCCCTGAGTTCCTGCTGTATGTACCCGCTTCCAGGCGTATTGCCCGGGCCGAATTCATTGGATAATTCGATGAGCGCCTGATCGTCTATGATGTGTAACAGTCTGACCGGGAGCTGCATGCAATCGGCCAGATAACGTGCCTTGGAGGCAACGGCTTCAAGGTCATCAGACAGATCCAGTGCGGCGATAATGCAAGTATTTTCCTGACTCATGGCAATAGATCCAGATTGTTATTCATAGCGGGAAGTATAAAGCAATTTACGGGGGGGAAGAAGGAAATGTTGGCGGATCCGGTGCAGCATGACGCGACCAATGGCCGATCCCTGAGCCGTGATGGAAAATGCCACGACCAGACAGATCACCGTGAAGATCACTTCCTGCCCCGGTCCCGGGTCATAATGAGGATTACGCCAGGATCGAACATTCACATCCTGCTTAAAGGTGTCAGGGTCCTTTGTTTTGATGCCGGGTTATGACTGAAATACGCTTGCAGCATCAAAAACAGGGCCGTCGACACAGACCCTTTTCATGGCCGGGCCATTCGGTGTTTTGACCTCGACGATACAACCGGCACAACCACCTACGGCACAGGCCATGAATTCCTCAAGTGATACCTGGCAGGGCAGGCCGAATTCCCGTGCCAGCGCCGCAACCGCCTCGAGCATGGGGTGCGGGCCACAGGCAAAAATTTCGACCTCCCTGCGCTGGTTTTCATCCAGATGATCCAGCCACTGGCGGGCCAGGTCGGTTACATAACCCTGATAACAGCCGGCATAACCCCGTAGGCTGGTCAGGCGGCTGGCGATATTCCAGTCATCCAGCAATGGCATGCAGGCAATGACGTCTTCCTCAATACCATCGACCATGATTTCCGAGGGCCGGGCCTGAAACGGGAACGGGACTTCAGAACCCATTAATACCAGTGGATGACAGGCGCCTTCTATTTTGCGTAAACGATCGGCGAGGAAAATCATCGGTGGCAGGCCCACACCACCGCCAATCAGCAAGGGGCGTGGGTGCTTGGCATGTGGAACGAACGGATTGCCTATGGGCGCGAGTATGCTGATTTTGTCACCCTGTTTACGCGTGGACAGCAGGCGGGTTCCCTGGCCTTCCAGCTTGTACAGAAAATCAACCCAGCCGCTTTTTTGTGAGACCCGTAATATCGAGATCGGTCGGCGCATGGGCAATAGCGGGTCACACTGAATATGGGCAAAGCTGCCGGGCATGGCATGTTGCGCACATTTTTCAGCACGGACCCGTAAAATGTATTGACCACCCTCGAATGCCTGATGCGAGAGAACCTCTGCATTTTCCAAAAAAATGGTATTTCTGTTTGTTTTACCCATTGAGGGTATTCTGGTTGTGACGATAAACAACCCTGCCCTTGAACAGGGTAACAACGGCCTTGCCTTTGAATTCCCAGTTGGCAAAGGGTGTATTGTGACCATGGCTGACCATGTCGGCAGATGACAGTTGCCAGATTTTTTCCGGGTCCATGATGCAGATATCGGCCTGCCTGCCCGTGCCAAGTGTGCCGGCACCGGTATTCAGTATATTGGCGGGGCCACTGGTAATTCGACGGATGGTTTCTGAAACAGGCAGGTTCTCCTCGTCTATCAGGCGCAGGCTCAGTGGCAGCAGTGTTTCCAGTGCCGATATTCCGGGCAGGGTCGAACCAAACGGGGCCAGTTTGGCATCCGGCTCATGAGGCTGGTGGTCGGAACAGATGGCCTGGATGACGTTTTGTGATATCGCTTCGCGCAGGCCTTCCAGATCCCGCTGTGTTCTGAAAGGGGGGATAACATGGCAGTTACTATCGTACTCACAGATATCCATTTCCGTCAGGTGAAACTGGTGTGCGCAGACATCTGCCGTGACGGGCAGGCCATCATATTGTGCCCTGGCAATCATTCTTGCGGCACGTGCAGTGGATATCCGCGTGAAGTGCGTGTGGACACCCACCTGTTCAACCAGTGCCAGATCACGGGCTACCGCAGCAGTCTCGGCGGCTGTCGGGATGCCGGGCAGGCCAAGGCGGGTAGAGACCCTGCCTTCGTGCACACAGCCATTGTTACTTAGCCAGGGGTCCACCGGTGAGATAAAGACAATGAGATTGTGTGTGGCCGCATACTCCATGGCCAGGCGCTGAATCTGCGTATTTGCCAATGGAATGGTGTTGTAAACTGCCACACATCCCGCATTTTTAAGTGAAGCCATTTCGCTGAGATTTTCACCTTGCAGTCCCTTGGTGAGGGCGGCAATGGGGTGCAGGTTGGCAAAACCCGCCTGTTCTGCCCTTTTTTGGATCAGTTCAGCAACGGCCGGGGTATCAATAATCGGCAAGGTGTCCGGTGGACAGCACAAGGTGGTAATGCCGGATGCGGCAGCGGCGCGCGTTTCGGACGCGATTGTGGCCTTGTGTTCCAGACCGGGTTCACGCATTCGTGCAGCCAGGTCAACCAGACCGGGAATGACCCAGTGGCCATCGGCGTTGATTTCTTCATCTGCCTGAAAGCCATTCATTTCCTTGCCAACGGCGACAATTTTACCATCAGCCACGAAAACATCCAGTTGGGCATCTACCGCATTGGCAGGATCAATGACGCGGCCATTTCTGATTCTGATGTGCATTACTCCTGCCCCCCACTACCCTGCTGGCTACGCATGGCCATCGACATGACAGCCATGCGAACGGCTATACCGTAGGAAACCTGTTGCAGAATGACGGAGCGCGAGCCATCGGCCACCTGGGAGTCCATCTCTATTCCCCGGTTGATCGGTCCGGGATGCATGACGATGGCGTCGGGCCTGGCCGCCGAGAGTTTTTCCTCTGTCAGGCCATAGAGATGAAAATATTCATGTTCACTGGGTAGCAGGGCACTTTTCATACGTTCATTCTGCAGGCGCAGCATAATGATTACATCGGCATCCCTGATGCCTGACTCAAGGTCATGGTGGACATGTACGCCCAGGGATTCTATTTTTGCAGGTATCAGGGTTCGCGGAGCAACAATCCGGACTTCACTTGTTCCCAGTGTATTCAATGCCAGAATCTGTGAACGGGCGACGCGTGAATGTAATATGTCTCCGACGATAACAACCTTGAGGTTTTTGAATTCTTTTTTATGCCTGCGAATGGTGAACATATCCAGCATGGCCTGGGTGGGATGCGAATGCCAGCCATCACCGGCGTTGATCACGCTGACATGGGGCAGGGCATGGCTGGCAATAAAGTTTGCTGCACCACTGTCGGCATGACGGACAACAAACATATCGGAATGCATGGCCTCGAGATTGCGCAAGGTATCGAGCAGTGTTTCACCCTTGCTGGCAGACGAGGTGTTGATATTGATATTCAGTACATCAGCAGAAAGCCTTTTTGCTGCCAGCTCGAAAGTAGTCCTTGTGCGGGTACTGGGCTCAAAGAAGAGGTTGACGATGGTTTTACCCCTGAGCAGAGGTACTTTTTTGATTGATTGTTCGGTGACACCGGCAAAAGATTCGGCAGTGTCCAGGATGTCTGTCAGAATGTCCCGGTCTAGTCCATCAATGGAGAGGAAGTGTCGTAAACGTCCTTTATCGTCAACCTGAAGGTTCATGATCTCTCTTGTGTGTGGATTTGACGTATTGTATGTGTTTTCTTTCCTTTTGTTTAGTCCTTTTTGGAATAAATTGAAAAAAGCCGTGGCTGGTCTGGTTGCCTTGCAGTTTTAGTCAGGGGTCTTCTGTATGACCAGTTGCAGGGGGTCCGGCCCGGTCAGTTTGACGTGTTGTCCAGGCTCCAGATCCAGTTGCTTGCCGACGATGCTGGCGGCAATGGGCAATTCACGGCCACTGCGTTCCACCAGGGTTACCAGAGAAATAGAGGCGGGCCGGCCATAGTCAAACAGTTCATTCATGGCCGCCCGGATGGTTCGCCCGGTATGCAGTACGTCGTCGACCAGGATGATATGCTGGTCATCGATGCTGAAGGGCAGGCTGGTAGGCTGAACCTGGGGGTTGATGCCGATGCGGGTAAAGTCGTCCCGGTAGAAGGATATATCCATCGTCCCCAGTTCAGAATCGAGACCCAGTAGCCGGTGCAGTTTTTCAGCCACCCACACCCCGCCGGTATGAATGCCGATCATGACGGGATTTTTGATATCCTGTTGTTTTACCAGATCCTTCAGCTCCCGGGCTATTTCTTCAAGTAACTGTTCGACCTCGTTAGGTGTGCCCATGCTATTGGTACTCCTGTTGCTGTAACCAGCTTTGCAGAATTATCTGCGCAGCCATTTTATCAATATCTTTCCTGGCAGTTTTTTTTCTGAGGCCCGATGCACGTTGCCGGGTAATCTCTTCCTCTGCTTCGCGGGAACTGAGCCTTTCATCCATTTCATAAACAGGTAAATGGAAACGTCCATTTAATTGCCTTGCAAACCTTCTGGCAGCGGTCGTCATTTCATTTTCAGCCCCATCCAGGTGATAGGGTATTCCAATTATCAATGCATCCGGTTTCCATTCCGGTATGAGTTTTTCAATTTGTTCCCAGTCTGGCCCCTGCTGGTTGCTTTGTATCGTTTTCAGGGCCTGTGCTGTCCCTGTGATCTCCTGGCCAACGGCAATACCGATCCTCTTCAGCCCAAAATCAAAGGCAAGCAGGCTTCTTGTTTTTTTTGTCATTGCAAGAATGAACGGCTTCAGGCGTGGCCTGCATCACCTGATAACAGGTTGAGGTCGACACCCATTAATTGCGCTGCTTTTTCCCAACGCTTACCGGTGGGTTCTTTAAACATGATAGATAAATCAGCCGGGCCACATAACCATGCGTTTTCCGATAATTCCCTTTCCAGTTGCCCGGCCCCCCACCCCGCATAACCTAATGCGACCAGATACTGCTCTGGCCCCTTGCCTTCAGCAATATTCATCAGGATATCTTTTGAAGTGGTAATGGCCAGTTCACTTGTAATGGTAACGGTGGACTCCCATTTATTTGCCGGGCGATGCAATACAAAACCCCTTTCCTCCTGAACAGGGCCACCGGAGTATACGGGTACCTCTGCGAGGGATTCATCCTGAACGCAGATATTCATTTGCTCCAGTACCTCGGTAAGACTGAGATCCAGTGGACGGTTTATTACCATTCCCATGGCGCCATCATTGCTGTGTTCACATATATAGGTGGCAGTATGATAGAAATTGGGGTCATTCAGTTGTGGCATGGCAATCAGGTAATTATTGGTCAGGTTGGTGGTTGTATCCATGCCGGCTTCACCTGCTGTACAATCTGTTTGAGTCTGTGAATGACCAGGTCCTGACGATTCTCAGGACCTTGCGGTTTTCCAGTACACTTTCCGGCACATGGGAAAAGGGTGCGGCCAGTTTTACAATATTGATGGCGGCCCGGTCAAGGATCTTGTGAGTGGATGATTTCAGTATTCTGACACTGATGAGGTTTCCATCCGGTTTCAGGGTCACTTCCATAATCAGGTTGCCATTCATGTTCTTTCGTTGAGCTTCAGACGGGTAGTTCATATTACCGATACGTTCGACTTTTCGACTCCACGAAGTCAGGTAGGCTGCATCGGCGTGTTTTTTGGTATTGGCATAAATATACTTGGAGTCAGGACGTTTTGAATACGCTTGCCAGTATGCATCATTCTGCGCACTGAGTCTTGCTATTTCCTTACTGCGCCTGATGAGTTCCCGGGTCGAGATTTTTCTGGTTCGTTTGACATCCAGTTCTTTTTTACTCGAGTGAACCCGGCTATCTGCCTGTTCCCGTGTTAATAACTGTACATGGCCTTTCGGGTTCGGGCTGGTCATGGAGGGCGCGATACTCTGGTCTGCGTGTCCCTTGGTCTGTTCAGGGCTGGGCTTGCTTTGCAGCGCATGATGTCTTACTTTTTCACGGGTGTTGCCGGAGCCTTTCAGGTTTGCCTGTGCCAGGTAATCGGCCTTGTCCGGCGCCTGGTCTGTCTTGTGCTGGACAAGGGTAATATCCATCGTGGCCAGTAGATCCTGTTTGCCGATATCATCGGAGTTGAAACTGATTCCCAGAATGACAAGTGCATGCAATGTAATAGCCAGAAACAACGTCAGACCGATACGGTCATTGTGTGAAATGGTGGGCTTTTGATATGTATGGGTCATGTTTTCTGGAGTCTGCCGGACTTAGGATGAATCTACTGCGAAAAAGCCGTTTTGGCCAGCTTTCCCGATCATTTTGATGAAATACATCCCCGTATTTCACCCCTTCCGGGTCGTTTTTGGCGGTCCAGATACGCTCCTGGCGTATTTGTCGCTAAAATCCAGGTTCACTATTCGCCCCAAATGATCGGAAAATCCGGCCCAAAATGGCCTTCTCTCGCTACGATCAGCTGTGCCCGACAGGCCCTTGGTGCTTAATCCATGTGATAATTACTGAACCCGTAATTATCACATGGATTAAGCACTATTGTTGCGGTTTACTGATTATAATGTTGCCGGGTTTGTCTTTGAAGTGGACCCTGCTGCTCATGTCCGGGGTCATGTGAATGACACCGTGCCCGTCAATCAGCAAGACATGCGAAACACCCATGGATTTTGCAATACGTTGCCAGTCCCCGGGGCCTGCAACAAACAGTGCGGTTGCAGCGGCATCTGCAATCGCAGGATCCCTGTGGATTACAGTAACGGACTGTGCCCCGCTGGCGGGATAACCCGTGCGTGGATCAAGAATGTGATGGTAACGTTTTCCCTTATACATGAAGTAACGTTCGTAATCGCCTGAAGTAAAAACACTCTCGTCATCCATTGCATCAATATATGCCAGCACCTCGTTCTCTTTGCGCGGGTGTCGTATACCAATACGCCAGGGCCGGTTTCCATGGCTGCCGATGGCGTGCAGGTCACCGCCGGCATTGATAATGGCATTTTTTATGCCGAGTTCCTTCAGCATTTCTATTTCCTGTTTGATCCCGTAGCCTTTGGCAAAGCCGCCGAAATTAAGTTCAACATCAGGATTGCGGGATTTTATTCTGATACCATCAATGTCGATATCACTCATGACAGGATTGCTTTTCACCAGTTTTTTTATCTCTGCATCATCGGGAGGCACGCCCGTTTTGTTTTCACTTTCGTTGATCTTCCATAATCTGATCAGTTTGCCGATGGCAGGATTGAACAGGTTGTCGCTGGCCTTTGCCAACCGGACAGACTGCGTCAATAATGGCCGGATAGAGGGCGCATCGGTAAACCATTCTTCCGTTGCCAGCAGTACATTGTTTCTTTTGAGGGCGGAACGCAGCATGGGGTGGTAGGTTGCATGCATGTAATTAAAGTCGGCCTCAAGCTGGTCAAAGGCCATTTCTGCTGTCGCCTCATCGGTGCCATAAATAGAGATATCAATAATAGTGCCAAAACTGAATATACTATGGTGATATGTCTTGTCGCGGGGTTGAGACCCGGACGGTTCGCCGCAGCTTGTCAGTACAAACAGGAATGTACTGCATAGCAAAAGATTACAGACTGATTTATGCATGGTTATTATTGCAATTTATTGTTTACTTTCAATGCAATCAAAAAGTGTTCCGGCGATATTCAGATCGTATATCCTGTCCAGCTCGCGGATGCAGGTCGGACTGGTGACATTGATTTCCGTCAGATAGTCGCCGATAACATCAATTCCGACAAACAATAGCCCCGATTCCTTCAATGCCGGCGCCAGTTGTTCGCATATCCAGTAATCCCGTTCAGTCAGCGCAACGCCTTCACCTCTGCCCCCGGCCGCCAGATTACCCCGATTTTCACCCGCTGCCGGTATTCGGGCCAGTGCATAGGGAACCGGATTACCATCGATTATCAGGATACGTTTGTCTCCCGCCCTGATCTCAGGGATAAATCGTTGTGCCATGCAAAAATTTTCACCATGACGGGTCAGGGTTTCAATGATGACATTGGTATTGAGGTCACCCTGCTGTACGCGAAAGATTGAGGCACCACCCATGCCACCCGGGGGCTTCAGGATAATGTCGTTATGTGTATCAAGGAATGCCCGTATTTGTGTGGCATCCCGACTGACCAGGGTTGGCGGACAGCACTGTTGAAACCAGGCGGTATAGATTTTTTCATTGGCATCCCTGAGGCTGTCAGGACGGTTAATGACCAAGGTACCGGCCTCATGTGCAAGCTGCAGGATGTAGGTGGCATAGATATATTCCATATCAAAAGGTGGATCCTTACGCATCAGGATCACATCCAGTTCCTGTAGCGGGATGGTTCGGGCCTCACCCAGCTGGAACCAGCCTCCAGTGTTATCCATGACTTTCAGGGGCCGGGAACGGGCGAATGGTTTGCCGTCACTTAATGAGAGGCAGGATATTTCGATATAGTCGATATCAAACTGGCGCCGCTGAGCCTCCAGTAGCATGGCAAAGGTACTGTCTTTATGTATCTTGATGGCTTCAATCGAATCCATCACAACACCGAGTCTGTTTTTCATTTATTTTCGGGGAAAACGGCCTTCAGAGCCAGTTATCCTACCCTAATTTTATCGTCAGGAGTAATGCCGGCATTTTTTGGCAAGCCTTTTGTCTTGATCCAGACCTGGACCATTCGACCCTTTGGTGTAAATTCCGGTGTACTCAGGAGTCTGTCGGGCCCAGGTGATCATTGCGCGGGAAAATCTGGCCAAAATAGCCCTTTCGTAGTGGATTCATCCCGGCTCCGAAGGGGGCATCTCGCCATTTTCAGTGATAGCCAAGGAAAGATAGGATGATTTCTTAAAGTTTCTGTGCAAAAGGACCGATAAAAAGGCGTAAAAGATAAAATCGGGTATACGGGTGCACAATATATTAGCAAATGATGATGAAGATATTATTAGACACTTATGTGAATTTGTCTTGACATCAGCCTGAAAAGTTTAGCGTGGAAAAAATAAGTATTTTTATAGCCTTCGAGTAGATTGTTTATGGATTATCACCAGAGATTGTGTTAAATAATTCAAATGATTTACATTTTCTGTTTCAGGTCGTTAAATGACGTTAACAGGGAGGCAAGTATAAGTGCTGGATGGTATGGGAGGCGCAGTGGCAGAGGAGCAGCAATCTAGGGTGGATGGTATGAAGGTCATGGTGATTGATGACAGTAAGACTATTCGGCGTACAGCGGAAACACTACTGAAAAAGGAAGGTTGTGTGGTCGTGACGGCAACAGATGGTTTTGAAGCGCTTTCAAAAATTACAGATCAGGAACCGGATATTATTTTTGTAGACATTATGATGCCCCGGCTCGATGGCTATCAGACATGTGCATTAATCAAGCATAACCAGGTTTTCAAGCATACACCGGTCGTTATGCTGTCAAGTAAGGACGGACTGTTTGACAAGGCGCGTGGGCGCATTGTCGGGTCAGACCAGTATCTGACAAAACCCTTTACGAAAGAGGAGTTACTTGGCGCAATCAAACGGCATGTAAAAAAAGCAAGTTAGTCACAATAACAGCAGGCAGAACTGGCATAACCCGTAATAATAAAATTGGTTTAAATATTTGGCAAGAAGGTAAATTTGAATGACTAGTATTCTTATAGTTGATGATTCTCCAACCGAAATTCATGTATTAAAAACAATGCTGGAAAAAAATGGCTTTATTGCCATTACGGCTTCCAGCGGAGAAGAAGGTATTGCCGCAGCAAAGGCAGAGAAACCGGATCTGATCCTGATGGATGTGGTTATGCCCGGCATGAATGGTTTTCAGGCGACGCGCGCGTTAACACGCGATCCGGAGACTGCAGAAATACCGATCATTATTGTCACGACCAAAGATCAGGAAACAGACCGCGTCTGGGGTTTGCGGCAGGGTGCCAAGGATTATATAACCAAGCCTGCCGGTGAAAAAGATCTGGTCAGTAAAATCAACCAGTCCTTGGGGAGCTAGGCGATAATACTAAATGGGAAACAGCAAGAAAAAATTTTCTCATCCAATACTTCTATTGCAGAACATAGAAAACAGAAGCCGTTCCAAGGCATCTGGATTACCGCAACAGGAAAAGGCCAGGGATGAATGGAGAGGGATTGGTTTCAGGGTAGACGACTACAGGCTGATTGCCCCTCTTGGGCAGGTCGTTGAGATTCTGACATTACCCGCATTATCGAGAGTGCCGGGTGCCAAGGACTGGGTGGTCGGCATAGCTAATGTGCGGGGTAATCTTTTACCGATTATGGATCTGAATGGTTATCTGCATGGAAAGGCAACCGATGTCAAAAAAAGATCCAGAGTACTGGTTTTAAATTACCAGGGAGTTTTTTCCGGCTTACTGGTCGATGAAGTGATGGGGATGCGGCGCTTCCTGGTTGAGACGAGAAGAGTGGCACCCGATAGTACGGATTTGGCTATCAAGCCTTACATTGAGCATATTTATGAACATCATGATGGACAATGGATGGTATTCAGTATGCATAAGTTGTCTGAAAGCCCGTTATTCCTGCAGGTAGCGAGCTGATGTTTTGTTGTCAGGGCTGTATTTTTTATTTTTTTAGACACGGTTTTATGATATTGGCATTTGTCAGGAGACAGTAATGAGTAAGTTGAACACCAATAAAATGCTGGGATTCGAGAGTAAGTACATGTCTGTACTGTTTGCCCTCATCCTGGCTATCGTGGTTATGGGTGTAATCTTTTTCATGGTAGGGGTTCAAACCAAGCATGATAAGGAATACATACGTTTGGCGGGAGAGCAGCGTGTATTGTCGCAACGTATCGCGAAATATGCACTTGAGGCTGCCGTCGGTAACCCGGATGCATTCAAGCAACTTCAGCAATATCGTGACCAGTTTCAGGCTACGGTGGATACCCTGAAAAATGGCAAGGATGATCTACCAGGCACGGGCCAGGAAATGATATCCGAAATGCTGAAGGTGGAAAAAAACTGGATCGAATTCCGTAATAATCTGGACACTATTCTGAGAGGTAAGGAAGGTGTTTTATCGGTACGAAATAATGCCCAGAGAATCAATGAACTGATGCCAAAACTTCTGGCTGATTCAGACCAGATAGTCAGTATTCTTGTAGAGAGTGGTGCACCTGCAGCGCAAATATACAAGGCGAGTGTGCAGTTGATGTTAAACCAGCGTATTGCCAACAATGTAACCAAGGTGCTGGTTGGTGGCGCAGGAACGGTAACCGCTGCAGACAGGTTGGGCCGTGATGCGACTATCTTCAAAGGCGTTGTACAGGGCATGTCTAAAGGAGATCGCGCCCAGGGGATTGTGCGTGTGAAGGACCCGGATGCACGGGCTATCCTCAAGGATGTAAGCACTAACTTTACCATTGTCAGTGACATGGTAGGGGCCATCCTGGATGAATCACCCTCTCTTTTCGAGGTGCAGGAAGCGGCCGGTAATGTAATCGCCCTGTCTGACACATTGATCGATTCCAGTACAAGCCTGGGTCAGGGATATGCCAGTGCGGCAGATAACCGAACATTAAGCTCAACCCTTGCATTCATGTTTGGTGGTGTTGCCCTTCTTCTGCTGTTTTACCTGGGAACACGCCTGGTTAAGGACTCTGAATTACGTACACAACAAGCTGAAGAAGTACAAATGCGCTCACAGGAAGCTATTTTACGCTTGCTGGATGAAATTCAGGGACTGTCTGAAGGCGACCTGACGTCCAATGCGATTGTTACCGAAGATATGACTGGTGCGATAGCAGATGCATTTAATAGTGCGATTGACGAACTTCGACAACTGGTTACAACAATTAATGAGACTTCTGTACAGGTCTCGTCTGCGGCACAGGAGACGCAGGCAACGGCCATGCATCTTGCAGAGGCGAGTGACCATCAGGCACAACAGATTACCGCAGCCAGCTCGGCAATCAACGAAATGGCTGTTTCTATTCAGGAAGTATCCAGGAATTCAGAGGAAACCTCCAAGATGGCCAGGCAGTCGGTTGATATGGCCAGCAAGGGTGGCGATGCAGTGCGCAGAACTATCCAGGGCATGGACAGCATTCGTGAACAAATACAGGAAACGTCAAAACGTATCAAAAGGCTGGGTGAGAGCTCACAGGAAATCGGCGATATCGTTGAACTCATTACAGACATTGCCGACCAGACCAATATACTGTCTTTGAATGCTGCAATACAGGCTGCGATGGCGGGTGAAGCCGGTCGTGGTTTTGCGGTGGTTGCTGATGAAGTACAGCGATTGGCGGAACGTTCAACAGACGCTACAAAACAGATAGAAGCACTGGTAAAAACAATCCAGACCGACACCAATGAAGCGGTTATCTCAATGGAGCAAAGTACTTCGGGTGTGGTTAGCGGGGCCAAGCTTTCAGAGGATGCGGGTGAGGCACTGGTGGAAATCGAAAATGTATCGAATCGGCTGGCAGAGTTTATCCACACAATAACCGAGAGCGCAGGACAACAGTCCAATGCAGCTGCCAATATTTCAGATACCATGAATGTTATTCAGGAGATTACAACCCAGACATCTGCAGGCACCAATGAAACGGCGGCATCTATCGGAAATCTTGCTGAATTGGCAAATGATCTTCGACGGTCTGTAGCCGGCTTTAAATTGCCAGAAGATTAATAATAAATTACAGGTAATTTTTCTTGAAGTCTGCTCATAAAAAATTGAATGAGATGCGACACCTCGATCCGCTGCCCGATATGGATGATGTTCAGTTCAAGCTGTGGGTCGAGTTGTTGGAGAAACGCACGGGTACGGTATTACCACCTGAAAGAAAATCATTTCTGGTGACCAATATCGGCTTGCGTATGCGTGAGATCGAATGTTCTTCCTACAAGGAATATTTCGGCATGATAGCCGGCGTAAATGGATTGCAGGAATGGAACACCCTGGTTGATCGTATCACTGTCCATGAAACACGTTTCTTCAGGCATCCATTATCACTGGAGCTCATTGAAGAATACGTCATCAATAAAAAACCGGATCCCGAAAACGGACAGTTATCAGTACAGGTATGGAGTGTTGCCTGCTCGACCGGAGAAGAAGCCTACTCACTGGCAATGATTGTCGATCAGGCATTCAAGGCTGGTGGCAAGACCAGTTATTTCGGAGTCACCGCGACAGACATCAGCCCGGCTTCACTGCAAACAGGGCGTGAAGGCGCTTATTCAGAACGCCGAATAAATTCGCTGGATGCCTCCATGCGGGATAAATATTTTTCGCGAACAGAAGACAATAAGTACAAGGTGAGAGATTACCTGCGTAAACGGGTTTGCTTTGCACGGAAAAATGTTCTGGATATAGCCGGTGAGCCGGTTAGTGAAATGGATATTATTTATTGCCAGAATCTGCTGATATATTTTGATCGTTCCACGCGGATCGACATAGTCAACAATCTGGCCAGACATTTGTTGCCCGGTGGCATGCTTATCCTTGGTTCGGGTGAGGTTCTGAATATTAACCATCCACAACTTGAGAAAATAGCCCATTCACGTGTACTTGCCTTCCGACGTAAAATCGAGGTTCAGAACTGATGGCCACGGATTCTACAATCGATTACAGTACACTGAGCTGGGTCAAGGAAGAAATTGATGAAACCATGAAGCAGGCCCGGCTTGCTTTAGAGGAATATGTCGAGAATCAGGACGACGCAACACAATTACGCTTCTGTGTTACCTATATACACCAGGTATATGGAACCTTGCAGATGGTTGAGCTCTATGGGGCGTCATTATTTGCAGAAGAAATGGAATTGTTGATACAGGCCCTGCTTGCCAACGAAGTGCCCCGGAAAGATGATGCGCATGAAGTATTGATGCGTGCCATCCTGCAACTGCCTGACTACCTTGAACGTATTCAGTGTGGTATGAAAGACAATCCGCTGATACTCATGCCAATCATGAATGACCTTCGTGCTGCACGCGAAGAGACACTGTTATCAGAAAGCGCACTGTTTGCACCCAATCTGAAAGATGCAGAACCCATTGTCGTTGAAGAATCAGCCGATTTGTTTGGTGTTGACCCAAAAGCACTGGCCAAAAAATTAAGGCCGTTGTTTCAGATTGGTCTGCTGGGCTGGTATCGGGATACGGGTACAGAAGGCAGCCTGAAAAAAATCATCAAGGTTATGGGTCAGCTTGAGCAGGTTTGTACACGTGATGATGTTGTCAGACTGTGGTGGGTGGCAAAAGGAATAGCCGAATCACTGTTAAAAAAAGGGGTGGAAGAAAGCATTACCCTCAAGCTTTTATTGGGCAGGGTTGATCGCGAGATAAAGCGCATGATCGATCGGGGTGAGCAGGAACTGGTCTCGGAACCGGCAGAGGAATTGCTGAAAAACCTGCTCTATTATATCGCACAATCAAGGCCGGTTACGAAACGTGTCCAGGATATCCAGTTGAAATTCAGCCTTACCTCAGCACTCTCGGATGGTAAGGAAGTGGAATCAGCAAGAGAATCATTAAGTGGACCCAATGCCCAGTTAATGGAAACAGTTTCGGTGGCTATATCCGAAGACCTGTCCCGCGTCAAGGATTCGCTGGACCTGTTGCTGCGTAGCGATGAAAGAGACCTGTCAACACTTGAGCCCATGG
Organism: Gammaproteobacteria bacterium; assembly: GCA_011052215.1. Classification (GTDB taxonomy): domain Bacteria; phylum Pseudomonadota; class Gammaproteobacteria; order JAADHQ01; family JAADHQ01; genus JAADHQ01. The sequence goes on along the minus strand of DRJK01000139.1, from coordinate 6,276 downwards.
TGGATGTGTTGAAGAAGATGGCGGACACATTGGGAATGCTCGGAATGGGAGTGCCGCGCAAGGTTATCCAGGAACAGGTCAGCGTTATCGGAAGTATGATCAGTGGTGATCTGGCACCGGATGAAGCACAATTGATGGATATAGCAGGGGCACTACTGTTTGTTGAATCAAGTCTGGTCGGAATGGTTGAAAGTAGCCATGCAGAAGAACAGGCCAGGCAGCTGGGAGAGGGACAGGATGCCGAGACTACCCTGGCAAATATTGAATTACGTCAGGTTAATGATGTAGTTCTGAAGGAAATTACTGTTGAAATATCGAAATCAAAGGATGCCATTGTCGCTTTCCTTGATGCACCGATGGATTTTGATCAGCTGAAGGTTGTACCTCATCTGTTTGAGACCGCCCGGGGCGGTCTCGCAATCATGGGGCTTGACGAGGTTTCCAGACTGGTTGAAGTGACTGCTAAATATCTTACCAATGATCTGATGTTACGAACCGAGGCACCTCCCCAGTATGAACTTGATAATATAGCCGATGTTATTTCAAGTATCGAATACTATCTTGAGGCCGTTCACGAAAACAGGGCCAACAGGGATGCTATTCTGGATGTGACCTATGAAGGATTGAGAAATCTTGATTACAAGGTAGAGCGTCCAAAGAAAGAAAGAAAACCGGCGGGGGATGATATTCCAGCGACGAGAGCCAGTGAACCACCTCAATCTATCAGCCAGGACCAGGAGGTTGAATTATCGCCATCTGTAGAAAATGGTGACAGTGGTGCAACAGAACCGCAGGATTCAGATATAGCCGGGCTAGAGCAGGAGGTTATTACTGAAGTTGCAACTGATGCAACAAAGCAGGAGCCTGCGCCAGTCATTGATAATGATCTGGATGAAGATATAGTTGATATTTTTATTGAGGAAGCGGAAGAGGTACTGGAAGAGATTACAGAAACCCTGTCACAATGGAAAGAAGATCTTGAAAATAATAAACCACTGACTACGATCAGGCGATCTTTTCATACGCTCAAGGGAAGTGGGCGGCTGGTTGGAGCCCTTAAAATTGGTGAGTTCTCATGGTCAGTTGAAAATATATTGAACAGGGTGCTGGATGGAACCATCCAGCCATCGCCACGGGTCATTGATATACTGGAAACGACAATAAGAGTTCTGCCGGGGCTGATTGGTGAACTGAAAGGTGAAGGTGATATTGATTTTGACATTCAGGCATTTGCAACAGAAATAGAGGATGAAATTCATGCATTACAGGTTGTAGAACCCTCCCTCGAGATTTCCGGGGAAATTATGTTGCCCGAGGAAGGGCTGCAGGAGTCCGAGGTAATCAGGGTAATGGATCCCGTTTTATACGAGATTTTCAACAAGGAATCAACCGCACACATTGGAGTAATCGAGACGTATCTGGAATCGGTTGACGGCTTGCCTGATGAAAAATGCCTGGTCACTGAAAGCCTGGTGCGTTCCCTGCATACACTGCATGGCAGTGCGAGGATGGCAGGTGCTGATGACATAGCTGAAATTGCCAGCAGCTTCGAGAAGTATGTAAAAATTCTGCATGAAAATGTGTCATCGGTTAACTCGGAAGGGAGGGCCTTACTGGGTTCCGCCATTAAAGCATTTGAGGAATTTTTGTCACTGATTAACACATCGGGTGAATCGGAATCAGATATCAAGGAAATGCTGGAGAAAGTAGGCACACTCTACAAGCATGAAATTGAGAAGCAGGAAGAGATTGTACGTAAAGAGCAGGATGAGGCCTTTAGTCAGAAGCTGGAGGAATTCCAGGAAGACTCAGACGAAGAATTTGACCAGGAAGTGGTAGAGGTTTTTCTGGAGGAAGGATCTGAAATACTTGATTCCTGCGAGATTATTCTGCAAAAAATATCAGAAAGTCCCGATGAATCCGAAACTCTCATCGAACTACAACGTGAAATGCATACATTAAAAGGTGGCGCAAGGATGGCAGGAGTCAAGGCCATTGGTGATCTGAGCCACGCGGTCGAGTCATGTTTGGCCGCAGTTGGTGAAGGTAGTCTGTCCTTATCGGCAGAAATGATTGATATGATGCAACGCGCAATCGACCGCCTGATTCGCTTGCTGGAAAAAACCAAAAACAATGAAAGTCTTGATATCCCTGAAGACCTGATTAAAGAACTTGTTGCAATTCATACTGCAGGTTCGCAACAGGAAAGCACCGAAAAAGAAATAACATCAAATGAAAGCCCTGTAAAAGAGATTGAGCCTGACAGCGGTGATGAAGAAACAGCGGAGATACTCGATTTTCCTGTTGCTGGTGGAACCGGGTCAGGAGAGTCGGCTGAGCCAGAAGAACCGGTTGACCTGGAAGAACCGGTTAAGCCGGAAGAGCGGGAAGAACTGGTTGAGCCGGAAGAGCCGGTTGAGCTGATTGATGCAGAGCAGCAGAGTGAAGAAACTCAATCCGTTGAAAAAGTAAAACAGGACAGGCTGCGTGACCTCAAACCGGTAGAGATCCCGCCACCTATTCCCTCCCCGATACAGGTTACCAGTGAATCTGCACCTGCGACAGCGGGTGAACAGGTCAGAGTGCGTTCTGACCTGCTGGATAATCTTGTCAACTATGCCGGCGAAGTGAGTATCTTCAGGTCACGTCTGGAACAACAGATTGGTGCATTCAAATATAATCTGGTGGAAATGGATCAGACTGTATACCGGTTACGTGAACAACTTCGCAAGCTGGAAATGGAAACCGAGGCCCAGATTCTGTTCCGCTACGAAGGTGACATTGAAAGCGATGAGAGTTTTGACCCTCTCGAGCTGGATCGCTATTCAACGATGCAGCAGCTATCGCGCGCCCTGATGGAGACCACTGCGGATATCGACAGCATACAGAATCTGTTGGGTGGACTTGTGCGTGAATCGGAAACCCTGATGATTCAGCAGGCGCGCGTTAATACAGATCTACAGGAAGGCCTTATGCGTACACGCATGGTATCTTTCTCCGGATTGATTCCGCGGTTGCAACGCATTTTGAGACAAATCAGCCAGGAGCTTGGCAAGAAGGCAAAACTCAATGTAACAGGGGAAGGTGGCGAGCTTGATCGTAATGTTCTTGAAAGAATAACGGCACCGTTGGAACATATGTTGAGAAATGCATTATCACATGGTATTGAGAGCCCTGAAGAACGAAAGAGTGCCGGTAAAAACATTAACGGGACTATTAATTTATCTATAACCCGTGAAGGATCAGAAATTGTTCTGATCCTTGAAGATGATGGGCGGGGCATGGATCTTGAAGCGATACGTAAAAAGGCAGAAGAAAGAGGCCTTATCGAGGATGCCACCCATCTTAGCAATAATGACATCATGCAGTTTATACTGGAGTCAGGGTTCAGTACTGCAGAAAAGGTGACACAGATTTCCGGTCGTGGTGTCGGCATGGATGTTGTGAATAGTGAAATCAAACAGTTGGGTGGCTCACTTAACATATCCTCGGAAACGGGCAAGGGTGCGCGCTTTGTTATCAGGCTGCCATTAACCCTGGCCATGAATCATGCATTATTGGTTAAGGTTGCAGATGAATCCTATGCAGTACCGCTGTCGAGTATTGAAGGTATCGTCAGGATGTCACACGAGCAACTTGAGGAATACGCGGCTGATCCGGATAAAATGTACCAGTATGCGGGCAATCAATATCAGGTGCAGAGACTGGGGCAGATTTTACATGCAAACTATACCGGGCTTGTTTCTTCAACCGGCCTGCTTCCGGTTATACTGGTTCGCTCAGGAGATCATCAAACCGCATTACAGGTTGACGGCTTGATGGGTAGTCGTGAAATTGTCGTGAAATCAGTAGGGCCACAGTTAAGTACACTGCGTGGAGTTTCCGGCGCAACCATCCTGGGTGATGGACGCGTGGTACTGATTCTGGATATGGGTTCGATTATCCGACTGGGCGCAGCGTTAAAGGTTACAGAATTAGTAACGTCCACCATTGAATCGCAGGAACAACGTAAACTCACCGTAATGGTTGTAGATGATTCCATAACCGTAAGAAAAGTGACAACACGTCTTCTTGAGCGCAATGATATGAATGTTATTACCGCCAAGGACGGGGTTGATGCGGTGACCGTGTTACAGGATCATATTCCGGACATCATGCTTCTGGATATCGAGATGCCTCGAATGGACGGCTTTGAGCTTGCTACACATATGCGTAACGAGCCAAGGCTGAAGGCTATCCCTATTATTATGATCACATCTCGCACAGGAGATAAACACCGCAGACACGCAGAAGAGATTGGTGTCGAGCGTTATCTGGGCAAGCCATTCCAGGAGCATGACTTGCTGGAAAATATCAACTCGGTACTGGAGCAGATACATGGGCATGCCTGATCCACTCAGTAATGTCTTGCGGGTGGCTATCCTGTCACGTTCAGTTCGTGAGCGGGATTGCCTGATGGATATACTGGAAACGAATGGTTTGCAGGTAGTTGATGACGAGACCATGAAAAAAAGTCTATCCGAAGGAATAGACCAGGAAGTTGCAGATTTGATTCTTGTAAACCTGGATGATTCCGATGATTCTGAACTGGATATCCTGATTGAAAAAATCAAAATACCAATCCTTTTTAATGACAGTGCATCAATAAGAAAACAGGTAACGGCAGGTGGTCGTGCATGGGGCCGAAGGCTTGCAGAAAAGATTGTAAAAACAGCAGGGGATGAGTTTAGTCTTGCAGATAGTGCCGCCAGGAATGAAGCTGGGTCAGTGGAAGTCTCCGGTGAAGATAGTGAGACCGCAGACGTCCTGAAAATAGATTATGATGCACTCGAGGCAGACGGTATCGAAGCTGAGCAGCAACAATCAGCAGAAAACACGGGTGAGCCCGTTATCCCGTATAAAGATATGCCTACAGCCGAGATTGTTGCACTAAACAAAGAGGGCAAACTTGAAATCACACCCAACAGGGCCAGGCGAATCTGGGTGTTGGGAGCATCTATTGGCGGCCCACAGGCCGTGAAGGCCTTTCTCGCAAAATTACCTGAGGATTTACCCGTGTGTTTTATTCTGGCACAGCACATCGGAGTCGGGTTTGTGAATCTGCTGGCAGAGCAGTTGGGGCGTGTAACCAGGCTCAGGGTCTCGACACCGGAAGATGGGATGATCCTTGAGAAGGGCCAGCTTGTTGTGGCACCTGTAGAGAAGCGTATTAATTTCAGTGGGCGCGGGATTATCTCGATGGAGAGCATCAAACAGAAGAGCATCTACAGCCCATCCATTGATGATGTTTTGACGGTTGTTGCAAAACATTACGGGGCTGATGCAAATGCCATTATCTTTAGTGGAATGGGTAATGACGGGACTGTCGGGTGTCACCTGATTGCACAAAAAGGCGGCATGATATGGGCGCAGGAATCAGAAAGTTGTATCATCAGCAGCATGGCTGATTCAGTCCGGTCTGCAGGAATTGTGAGTTTGAGTGCTACACCGGAACGATTGGCCGAAAGTCTGGTTGAATACCTGGAAGGCGAATTCAGCTAATGAGAAATTTAAACATATCAGTACGTAGCCTGATTATTCCGCTGAAGCATGACAAATTGCTGTTACCAAATGCTTCTCTTGCCGAAATTATTACATACACATCTCCCGATCCGATAGATGGCAGTCCTGAATGGTGCGCGGGTATACTAACATGGCGTGGTCAGGGCATACCCTTGCTTTCCTTTGAAGCATTACAGGGTGGTGTAATGGCAAAGTCGGGTGACAAGAGTCGGGTTGCAGTTTTTAATGCATTGGGCGGCAAGAAGGAATTACCTTTTTTTGCTTTTGTGGTGGAGGGGATTCCACACCTGGTTAATGCCAATCAAAGTGTCGTAACGGCCCTGGCAGAACATACGGGTGTTGATGTCGGTGTCAGCGCCCATGTAATGGTTGAGGCCGAGCCGATGATCATACCTGATCTTGACCAGATCGAGTCAATGATAATGGCTGAAAAAACAATCAGTGCCAGGCTTTAACTGTACTGAAACCCATCTTCACAGTGCAGCATATATAATCATTTCTATTCACTGTTGTCCCGTTAACTTTATGAAGCACATAACAATGTGAGGACATGGAACCGGCAAGCCTGATCAAGACCGTCTGCCGCACGGACGCGGCAGCCGAGCCGCCATGGATGGCCTGTTTTGCGTGTCTTGATCAGGCTTGCCGGTTTCATGTCCGGATTGCGGGTTAGCCCAAAGCGTACTTGTCGCTTGCATTTCAACTACATTCGTC
>DRJK01000138.1 GCA_011052215.1 Gammaproteobacteria bacterium | reverse complement strand
TTGGCGATTAATGGCCAGTTGCCAATGTTGTTGACATCCAGATCGAGGTCGCTCAGATCGAAATTCTTCATTTCTTGTTCTCCGATCCGCTGGCTGCCTTGTTGATTTGCTGAGCCTTCAGGGTAAAGTTACTGACCCGGCGTCTTCCGGACCTGGAGGTTGAAATCACATCCAGCTTGGGAGCGCCCAGCCAGTTGGATTTCTCGATATTCCACATATAGCTGGAGACGCGTGCGTTTGACTGTGCGACCCCGGTGATGGTCAGGTTGTTGCCATTTTGTGATAGCGATTTCAGATAGACCCCTTCAGGCAAGGTGGTGACTATTTCCTCAAACAGGTGGACGATTTCTGAACGGCTGCTTTGTAACCGCTGGATAATATCCAGGTGCGCCTGTAAATTAGCCTTTTCACTTTCAAATGTCTTGATCTGGCTGATCTGGATATCCAGTTTCTTTATCTCCTTGTTCAGGTAGGCATTACGCTTGCTCTGATAATCAATTCTGTCGGCATAGTAGAAATGCACGCCTCCCATGGCGGCCCCGGCGATGACCAGCATAATAACCAGAATGATAATAAAAGTGGTCTGCCTTTCCTTGCGAAGTTCATCACGCCAGGGCAATAGGTTTATTCGTGCCATCTTAGTCAAAACTCCTTAGGGCAAGGCCACATGCAATCATCAATGCAGGTGCATCGTTACTGAGGGTTTGTGGTTTCACTCTGGGTGCGAGCGACATATTGGCAAAGGGGTTGGCGATTGAAGTCGCCGTACCAATTTTTTCTTCAATCAGTTCATCTACACCGGTAATCGATGCGCTGCCACCTGCCAGTATGATCTGGTCGACACTATTATATTGACTGGACGAGAAGAAGAATTGCAGCGACCTGCTCACTTGCTGCGTCATTGCGTCCTTGAACGGGTCAAGTACTTCGGGGACATAATTGTCCGGGAGTCCACCCTGGCGCTTGGCCATACCGGCCTCTTCATAGGACAGGCCATAGCGGCGCATGATTTCTTCGGTCAGTTGCTTGCCACCAAAAACCTGTTCACGTGTATAAATAATTTTTCTGTCATGCAGGACATTCAGCGTTGTCATGGTTGCGCCAACGTCGATGACGGCAATGGTCTGGTCGTAGCCACCATCAGGCAGTTGCTCCGCCAGAAGGGCAAAGGAGTTTTCCAGCGCATAGGCCTCGACATCCACGACCTTGGGTATCATGCCGCCAATCTCGAGTGCCGAGACACGTGTTTCAACATTTTCACTTCTGGAAGCAGCCAGCAGGACATCAACCATTTCCGGATTTTTTTCGGAGGGTCCGAGTACCTCGAAATCCATCCTGACTTCATCAAGCGGATAGGGAATGTACTGGTCTGCCTCGAGCTCGATTTGTTGTTCCATGTCCTCATCTTTCAGTGCCGAGCTCATCGAGATGATTTTGGTGATAACCGAGGAACCTGACACGGCCACAGCAGCCGTTTTGTTGCGTGCACCGGAGCGTTTGACGGCGCGGCGGATACTTTCCCCGACGGCCTCGACATCTGCGATGTTTTTTTCAACAACGGAGTTGGCCGGCAAGGGTTCAACGGCATAACTTTCTACACGATAACGTCCGCCTTGCTCGCTGAGCTCGAGTAGTTTGACTGCGGTTGAGCTGATATCCAGGCCGATTAACGGGGGGCTTTTCCGTGATAATAGTCCCACTATATTATTTCCTTTTTTATACTGTCTGTTACGCGGGATAGATGTCTATTTACATTAAAATCCATACTTAACCCTTTGTCAACTAATGTCTTATCTGGGGTTTTTGTCCAGGTCTTGATAGAATAACGTCATACCCTGTTAATTCTTTAGGTATAAAATGTAATGGCAGATCCTTTATTTATTATTGTTTGTTCCCTACACTTGCCATCCTTGTACGGTACAGTACAGTATTGATTAAAATTTAGTGTTTTTCCATGTGCCCTGTCACAACCCCTGAAACAGACAGCATTATAACATTTACCACTATATGACCAGGTTTATCAAGATCTTGCGATACCTTGCGGCAGCTTTATTCGCTGCTATGACGGCGGGAATTATCGTGTTGACGGCAACTTATCTGTATCTGGCGCCCGGCCTGCCTGAAATCGATACACTGAAGAACGCCAAATTAACGCTGCCACTGCGTGTTTATGCCCGGGATGGTGACCTGATTGCCGAATTTGGCAAGGAACGCCGCACCCCCGTTCGTTACAGCAATGTTCCCGACCTGATGATCAAGGCCTTTCTTGCCGCAGAGGATGACCGGTTTTTTCATCACCCCGGGGTGGACTATCAGGGTCTGTTGAGGGCCGCCGTTCATTTGATAAAAACAGGCCGGAAGGGACAGGGCGGCAGCACCATCACAATGCAGGTGGCGAGGAACTTTTTTCTCACCAGAGAGAAGACTTTTTTAAGAAAATTCAATGAGATATTTCTATCATTAAAAATTGAGCATAAACTTAGCAAGAAAGAAATCCTTGAACTTTACCTGAATGCTATTTACCTGGGCAACCGGTCCTATGGTATCCAGGCGGCATCACAGGTCTATTATGGCAAAAATGTCCATGAGCTCACCTTGCCCGAAATTGCGATGATCGCCGGACTGCCCAAGGCCCCATCACGTTTTAATCCTGTTATTAACCCGGAAAGGGCCCTGATCAGGCGGAACTATGTACTTTCGCGGATGCGCGAACTGGATTTTATCTCCGAGGAGGATTACCAGGCCGCCAGGGCCACATCGGTGGTAGCCAGCCTGCATGGTTTGCGGTTACAGGTCGAGGCACCCTATATAGCTGAAATGGTTCGCTCCGAGATGCTGAAAAGGTATGGCAATGACATCTATTCGAGGGGTTTCCGTGTTTACACAACGATTGACAGCCAGTCACAGGTCGCGGCCAACAAGGCCTTGCGCAAGGCGCTGCTGGACTATGACCGCCGTCATGGGTACAGGGGGGCCGAGAGGAACTTTATAGAGGTTCTTGAGCTTGGAAGAGAGCAATGGGACAGAATTTTGCAGGATATCCCCGCCGTCGGTGGCCTCGAGGCCGGTATTGTGGAGGTGGTTGAAGATAAAAAAGTGCATGTTTACCTGACAAAAGATAAGGAAATCGTACTCGACTGGGAGGCAATGGAGTGGGCCAGGTCATTTATTGATGTCAACCAGCGTGGCCCTGTTCTGAAGTCAGCAACGAAGATACTGTCCCCCGGCGACCTGATCCGGGTGTATAAAAATGATAAGGGAAAGTGGCTTTTGTCACAAATACCGAATGTAGCCGGAGCCCTTGTTTCACTGACACCCAGAGATGGAGGCATTACCGCCCTGGTTGGCGGGTTTGACTATTTTCACAGTAAATTCAATCGGGCAACACAGGCCCGAAGGCAGCCCGGCTCGAGCTTTAAACCCTTCGTCTATGCGGCGGGCCTGGCCAAGGGGTTTACGCCGGCCTCTGTCATCAATGATGCACCGGTGGTGTTCAATGACCCGGCTTTGGAGGGCGTGTGGCGACCTGAGAACTACTCCAGCAAGTTTTATGGGCCGACCCGGCTTCGGGAGGCGCTGGTTCACTCACGCAATCTTGTTTCGATCCGGTTACTGCGCGAGATTGGTATTGGCTATACAGCCCGATATCTAAAACGATTCGGTATTACCAGCAACATGATTCAGCGGGACCTCACCCTGGCGCTGGGCAGTGGGTCCATTACCCCGCTGGAGCTGGCACGGGCCAATGCCGTGATTGCCAATGGCGGCTTTATGATAAATCCTTATTTTATCGGTCGAATTGAAGACGATGACGGGACGGTTATTTTTCGTGCCAATCCCGAGATTGCCTGCGCTGAATGTGAGGAAAGGAATGCATTAAAAGATGTCAAAACAGACAATAAGGCGCTTGCCGCAGTCCCTGAAAAACCTGCGGAGAAAGAGGATGAAAAGCCCCGCCTGGCCAAGCGAACGATCAGCGCACAGAATGCCTATCTGATCAATTCGATGATGCGGGATGTGATAAGGCGCGGGACAGGCAGGGGTGCACTTCGCCTGGGCCGCAGTGATCTTGCAGGCAAAACAGGTACAACCAATGACCAGCGCGATGCATGGTTCTCCGGATTTAACAGCGAACTGGTTGCCACGGCATGGATTGGCTACGACAAGGTGAAGCCACTGGGTAACCGTGAAACGGGTGGCCGGGCAGCGCTGCCAATGTGGGTGGATTTCATGGGTGCGGCCCTGGAAGGAATAGCGGAGACACCGCTTAAACAACCGGACGGGCTGGTTACGGTCCGGATAGATCCTGAAACGGCCTGTCTGGTGAGTTCGAATACCCGTGACGCCATTTTTGAAACATTTGTTGCAGGCACACTGCCCAAAGGCTGTGCTGATAGTGGCAGACCGCAGGAAACCCGCAAAAACAGCAATACTCAACCTGATGTTATTTTCTAGCCCGGCTGAATTCTGAAACAGGCATGCTGCTGAAAATTGAATGATACATTTACACGGCCAATTGATGATTCCAGGATGATGAAAGCCAGACAACAGGATCAGCAACGTCTGCTGATAGCAATGGAGGCGGCCCGACTGATGTCGGAATCAGGGATAGAGGACTATCGGCTGGCTAAAAGGAAGGCCGTACAGAAGCTGGGTTTGTCTGAAGCGCGTAATCTGCCGGGTAACCAGGAAATCAGGGATGCACTGTTTGAGTACCAGGGTCTTTTCAAGTCTGATTCACAGCCCGCACAGCTGAAGTTACTGCGTAAAACGGCAATTGATTCGATGTTATTTTTTCAGTCATTCCAGCCACGCCTGGTGGGTGATGTGTTGGCCGGCATCGCAAACGAACACTCACGGGTTGAACTGCATCTTTTTGTTGAATATCCCGAGCAGGTTGGCATTTTCCTGATGGACCACAACATCCCGTACAAGGAAAAATCCAGGCGGGTCAGGTATAACAATGAGTGTCACGAGATAAGGCCTGCATATGGTCTTTTTGCCGATGGTGTCGAGGTTGAAGTCGTTGTGTTTGCCATTGAGGAACTGCGACGTGCCCCCAACAGCCTGGTAGATGGCAGGCCCATGGCGAGAGGAGACCTGAAGGCAGTTGAGGCGTTGCTTGATGAACGGCCTGGCAGTTCTTGATCCGTGCGGCAGACGGTCTTGATCAGGCTTACCGGTTTCATGTCCTTACATTATATATGTGCTTCATAAGGTTAACGGGACATTAACAGTGATCCAGCCTGATAAATTATTCGGGCGAGCATTACCCCGACGTAGTGTTTTTAAGATCAGGCTGGCTGACATGGTTGTTTTCTTCACCGGACTCCTGGCTGGTCTCTGCCTCGGATTCGTGATCCGGACCTTCGGCAGGCTGGTTTTGCAGCAGCGGGCTGGAGGTAATTAATTTGTTAAGCAGATCCTTGCTGCTATCAGGCAATGTTGCCACAACCGGATCAAAATCAAGCCTGGCCGAAATCTTCTCATTGAAAATATCCTGCGCAAGGCTGGCCGCATCGGTCAGCAGATTCGCGATCGGGCTGGCAGCAGCCAGGTCACCCAGGACGTTGCTGATGGTGCCTGTATCCAGATTGTTGCCAGAGAAAGATGCACTGGTCTGGCTCTGGGCATTGAGGATCTCGTCGTAGGTCAATGTTAGCGAATAACTGCTTATTTCATCACCGAAGTCATTCAGCCCGGCCGTTTTTTTCAGTGTATCCTGCAGGTTACCATCAAAAAATTTATCTGCGACCCCTGCCACATCCTCAATAAAACTCTTTATGGCCCTGGTTTCTTTCCCATTCAGGTCACCTGTGACCGTGTACTGGAAATCAACATCAGAAAATACAGTACGACTGACAGACAGGCTGGATCCATTGTTATCACCTTCAAATGAGGTGCTGAATTCAGCACCATTTTTACGGGTCAGGGCAATGGTGACAAGATCCCCTTCGGCCGTCTTGATTTGCAGGTTGGTGGAGAGTGAGCGTTCGTATGTCACACGGGTTGTCTGCGACAGGCTGTCTAGCGATGGTACCGATACTGCCTGTCCCCCGTTATCGCCAGCCGTGCTTACCCGGTCCAGGCCGGCCTGGAGCAGGGCATAGGTTTGTGACAATCTGTCCAGTGTATCCTGGTTAAGCCGGTTTAGCTGCAATAACAGGTCAGAGGTCTCGCTGAAACCTTTTTCCACCCCGTCCTTTACCTGGGCCAGATATTCGCCGTCATCACTTTTGACAGGTCTGGACTGGTTTACATTGTTCAGCACACGTCGGGCGACATCAGCAGGCCGGGTTTCGACAGCAGCGCTTGCCGGTACCGTTTCCGTTGGTGTGACGGCCTGCGGCCTGGAGGCGGGCAGGTCTTGTATGATGCTGGATAATCTTTTCTCCAGTATATCCAGCCCTGTCTGTACATCCCGACTAATTTTGATAACCGGTGCCAGGCTACTGGCCGATGATGCCGGGGTAGTCGATTGGGTTTGCGAGCCAAACTGGTTTCTCAGGTTGAATAAATAACTTTGTAAAACATCACTTGTCAGACCGGTTTCCATGGCCAATTCCCTCTGGTTGAGCCTTGCTTTGGGTTAGTTAGACCTAGCGTCGACCCAAAATGGACAAGCTTTAGGAAATTCGGAAGATTTTTACAATTAGTCAAAATGAGCTTTCTGTAGCCAAATATGACCTAACAACTGCCCGATATCCGGGCAAATTGGCCAGGTTGGCCTGACTATTCAGGGTAATGATCGGGGTAAGGTTTTCTTGCAGAACCCGTTTTGACGGCAGCCCGGGCGATTGCGGGCGGGATGGTTTCCATCAGGCGGGGATCGAAGGGTTTCGGGATGATATAGTCCTGGCCAAATTCCAGCTTATCCCGGCCATAGGCCTGCAGTACGCTTTCGGGGACAGGTTGTCTGGCAAGGTCTTTTAGTGCATGCACGGCGGCAACCAGCATTTCACGGTTAATGATCCGCGCCTGGACATCCAGTGCCCCCCTGAATATAAAAGGAAAGCCGAGTACATTATTGACCTGGTTGGGATAATCACTTCTCCCGGTTGCCATAATCAGGTCATCACGGACCGCCAGGGCCAGCTCCGGTTTAATCTCGGGGTCTGGATTTGACAGCGCAAACACCACCGGGTCATGTGCCATTGAGGCAACCATTTCGGCTGTAATAAGATTCGGTCCCGAGACGCCGATAAACACATCGGCATCCCTCATGACATCTTCCAGCGTACGCAGATTGGTGTCCACGGCGAATTCCTGTTTATAGACATTGAGGTCATCACGGCCACTGTGGATAATACCCCTGCGGTCGACCATGAAAATATTGTTTTTATCTGCGCCCAGATCATCCAGAAGGCGCATCGAGGCAATACCGGCGGCACCGGCGCCCAGGCAGACAATTTTTGCATCTTCAATTCTTTTGCCGGCGATCTCAATGGCGTTAAGCAGCCCGGCACAGATAATGATCGCGGTGCCGTGCTGGTCATCATGAAAGACCGGAATGTCCAGTTTTTCGATTAATGTTTTCTCAATTTCAAAACACTCCGGTGCCTTGATGTCTTCCAGATTGATGCCGCCGAAGGTACAGGCGATACGGGAAACGGTATCAATAAACTCCTGTGGGGTAGCTGATTCGACCTCGATGTCGAACACATCAATATTGGCAAATTGTTTGAACAATACCCCCTTGCCCTCCATGACAGGTTTGCTGGCCAGTGCGCCGACATTCCCCAGTCCCAGCACGGCCGTTCCGTTGGTGATGACTGCAACCAGGTTGGATTTGGATGTATAGAGGTAGGCCGTATCCCTGTCTTTGGCAATCTCACGCACAGGTGCGGCGACACCCGGGGTATAGGCCAGCGAGAGATCAAGCTGTGTCTCACAGGGTTTGGTGACCTGGATGGCGATCTTCCCGGGTGTTGGCGTGGCATGGTAGTCAAGCGAGGCCTGTTTTAGATCTTCTGACATAGTGTGGATATCCTGATGTTCTTTGGCCCGCATATTTCATGAGGGGGTGCTTTTTGATAGCAGGCAAATAATACTATCGTCACTTGCGGGCTATGCTTGATTATTTCATGATCTCGAGCATAGAGGAATGCCGCAGACGCATGATATTTTCCCCGCGGTAGTTGTGTACCCAGCCACGTACACGAAGATAGTGATTCCTGAGGGCGGTCAGGTTGACGTTGTCGAATGCAGCGAGGTCCTTTCTTGCGACCCGGATGGACAGATTCCCGTCAAAATTGAGCCAGATCGACTTTCTACTTTTACCGATCCTTTTGATTCTCCCCTGGATCAGAAAAAACCCCTTGCTCATATGCGGCAGGTCGGGGGCGTGGATTACCGGGATTGACCACAGGCCAAGCCGCTTGTTGCGGGCATCGTCCTCGGCCTGCCGGTAACAGTCCTGCCCCCATAGATTGGGCGGGATGGCAATGCGCAATGCCAGGCCTTTTTTTGCCAGCACTTCAGAAACGTTGAGTCCATTAGACAAAAAGACATGGGCCAGCGTGCGCCCGTAGTGATCAAACCGCTCCACGCCGTATTGCAGAATAACCTTGTTTCCGGTCTGGCGGAGGAGTGTCTTCAAGGCCTGGCTTGCCTGTTCCGCAAAGGGTTCTGCCGGCCTGTTCCGGCCCATTTCAGGGGTATTGATTCCGATAAGGCGAACGTGGGTGCCATCCACCAGGCGAACCGTGTCGCCGTCGAGGACAAAATCGACCCGTGCATTCAGGTCATGTCTTTGCGGTGGGCAGGCCGCCGGTACGGTGGTTGACAGGCAAAGAATGATTGCCACGAAAAGCATTTTTGTTCCGGTATTCATGTCGTTCAGTCCCTGAAAACACAACAGGCAGCCTTAACCCGCATTTCTCACCAGGCGGCTCTTAATTGTTGTAAGCCCATGGTAATGATAAAGTAAATAACAATGCCAAAAATACAAAGTGTTTTTATA
>DRJK01000137.1 GCA_011052215.1 Gammaproteobacteria bacterium | reverse complement strand
TTTTGTTGATAGGTATAATCGGCATGGCCCGGGCGGAAACGGTCCATGATTCTGGAATAATCTTTCGAACGCTGGTCGGTGTTTTCAATCAGCAGACCGATGGGTGTACCGGTTGTCCGCCCCTCAAACACACCGGACAGGATTTTGACCTCATCCCCTTCACGCCGCTGTGTGGTATGACGGGACTGACCCGGCTTGCGACGATCCAGATCACCCTGCAGATCCTGCTCATTGAGCTCCAGCCCCGGCGGGCAGCCATCGACAATGCAACCCAGTGCAGGCCCGTGGCTTTCACCAAACCCCGTTACTGTGAATATTTTTCCAAATGAATTTCCGGACATACGAATATTGTAACGATATCCTGAACATAAATCCCCCTGAATTATTCGGAAGTAGGGACTAGGGATTAGGGCAGGGATAGGGTATTACATCTACGACATCTATATTTTGCTGTATATTCATCCATACTGATATCAATTCTGGGAAAAAGTCTTCATTCGTTTTTGTTGGAAATACTTCTATATCGACATGAATCCTAGGATTGAATTCAACAAATGTTGTTTGATTCAAGCTTACCACCTCTCCTGTTCATGTATAGTATGACTTAAAAATCACGGCCAATATAGCTAGTAGTTCTTCAAGAATAAACTACAGCACATCAACTAAATACATGAGAATTTACCCCTGTCCCCTGTCCCTGATATTAAATAAGTGCAGCCATCCATGGCCACCCGGGGATTTCCCTGCCCCTTCGTCCAATATGTATCCCTACCCTAAAACTCGTCCCAATCACCATCATCGGTGCCGGTCTTTGCCCTGGTTTCAGACTTGACCGTTTCGTTACTTTCCGTAAACGGGCGTTGAGTACTACGTCTCTCAGACTGCGCCGCCTGTTGTGGCTTGCCTTCCATGGCCACCACGTTTCCCTTGTCGTCACCTATCTTGAACTGGTTCATCAGTTCCATCAGACCCAGTGACTGGTCTTCCAAACCTTTACTGGCGGCGGCGGCCTCTTCAACCAATGCGGCATTTTGCTGAGTCATTTCATCCATTTGCATCACCGCCTTGTTGACTTGTTCAATACCCGCTGCCTGTTCCTGACTGGCCGCAGAGATCTCGGAGACGATATCGGTCACCTTCTTGACGCTACTGACGATTTCTCCCAGTGTCTCGCCCGACTCACTGACCAGTTTTGATCCCTGAGTCACCTTCTCGACACTGTCGCTGATCAGGCCCTTGATCTCCTTGGCGGCCTCGGCACTGCGTCCGGCCAGGCTGCGCACCTCCCCGGCCACGACTGCAAAACCGCGGCCCTGCTCACCCGCACGGGCCGCCTCCACTGCTGCATTCAATGCCAGCAAATTGGTCTGAAAGGCGATCTCATCGATCACACTGATAATATCGGCAATCTTCTTGCTTGCGGTATTGATCTCGCCCATGGCAACGACTGCATTACCAACCACTTCACCACCCTTTTCGGCCTGCACGCTTGCGCTTACCGCCAATTGATTGGCCTGTTTTGCATTGTCGGCACTCTGTTTCACGCTGGAGGTCATCTCCTCCATACTGGAGGCCGTTTCCTCAAGGCTTGATGCCTGTTCCTCAGTGCGCTGTGATAAATCGAGATTACCGGTGGCGATCTCGGTGGTTCCGTTAGAGATAGATCCACTGGCCTGTTTGACACGGGATACGATCGCCTCGATCTTTCCTGCAAACTGGTTGAATGCACTCGATAACTGTGCAATTTCATCCCTGCCGCTGTCGTCCAGACGGCGAGTCAGGTCACCCTCTCCCTCTGCGATATCCTTCATGACTGCCGTGGCCTGACTCAGGGCATTGGCGATGTTGCGTGTCACCAACAGGCTGATCAATAAACCAAGGATTACTGCGATAATAGTAATGCTGCCATTAACCATAATGGCCGCATACTCGGTATTTTCGGCTCTTTTCCCGGCAGCTTCAGTGAATTTCCCGATTTCCACCGTCAGCTTTTCGAGTTCCCTGTCCAGGGCATCTTCAGCTTTTTCCACCGCTTTTGCCAATCCCTCGGCCTCGTGAAGCTTGCCTTGTGTAAGTAAAATAAATACTTTATGTGCATTATCTACATATTTCTTATGCCCGGTCTCAATTTTTTTCAAGGCAAGCAGCACATGCTTGAATTCCTGTGTCTCATCATTGCTTTCCGAATTGCCCATGGCTTTTTCAATAACACCCACACCCGCCCGGATTTCATTTTCAATTTTGTTAGTGCCCTTATCAAAAGCAGCCACTATTTCACTAAAGTGCTTAACCGCTGTCTTTTCTTTCCCTAGCAATTCTCCGAACCTCAAGCTCCGCTCGAACTCAATGGCCTGTTCCAGTTGATGCACAGCGATTGCAGACAGTTTTTCAGTCGTGGGTATATCAATCTCGGCAATTGATTTTACTTCAACTCCGATCTGGTTCATTGAGGTAAAAGAATAAAACCCCATTACCAATAAAAACGCCAACAAGATAATTGAATTACCTATAATTTTCCATTTTATGGAAATATTCTTCATTGATATACTCATCTCTATACTCCCTGGTCTATATTTGCTTGCTTGAATTCACTGGTGATTCGCATCTGTCTACAAAAACAGTTTTAATTTGACTGGTAGATATTTCGCCAGTTCCTGGGTTGTAGTGGGCGTGCATTTTTTCCAATGATTCGGGCAAAACGACGTACCTGCTCGTCGGATACCTCAACAGGTGTATCCATAACGAACCAGTTAACATTTTCACTGCACGGCGGGGTAGTCAGTGAGCCGGTGTAGTGATTAAGGGTTCTGTCTCCAGGTAACAAGTCGCTGGCATTAATTTTTGTTCCCCCGGCAACGGATTCATGATTGATCTCAGCCGAGACATTATCGAGTACTTTCTGAAATAACGGGTTATGAGCGCCCCGCTTCATAAATACCCCGACCACTGCCAGGTTGCCTGAGGCATTCACATGGACAAAATGGGCCTCCATGGCATACCGCTCGCCTTTACGAGCATGCTCACTCGGCGTGTGAAAGTGAAACTGGAGCAGCTTGTAAGGGACATCGCCCACCATGAGCTTGCTAAGATATTCGGGTACACCTTTGACAGGATACGACTTGCCACCGATGGAAACAGACCCTTCATTGGCGGTCGTATGATAATTGACCTGAATGGTATGTCCGTTATTGACCACCTGCATGGGCAGGGTGTTGTAATTGAATGTCATGGAATAAAGGTCAGCCGCTGTTTTATTCCGGATATCTATCGGGGACTGACGTTTGCCGCTACCACACAATACGGTATCCGACGATAATTTACCCCAGTATGCCGGCCCGGCATCACCTTCATAACCCCAATGCACTGCATGGCTGTTCCCGCTGGACTTTGAAGCCATTGCTGTGCCGGAAAATACGATCGCCAGGCCCAGTACCAAGGGATAGATGTAATGCCTGTCAATACATAATATTTGCCTGTTCATGATTTCTCTCCTTCACATATTTATAATAAGGGCAATGGTGCCAAACAGATCAAGGACCCCTGCATATATTCGGGTGTATCGGAACCCCTTTACCTCATGATCTGCCCCCCGGCCGGAACCTGCCTTGTGGCTACTCCAGTTGTGCATTTATTGCTGCCATGTCAACTTTCTTTTATCTATGCCACGTTAAAATTCAACAGCGACAAATAACCGTGAAACTTTAGGTTATTTTCAGAAAATCAGGAGAAAGGTGAAAATACACCGGGTATGGCTGGAAATAGCACAAATTTTTTACGGATTTTCAGGGCCCGACCTTATCACTTCATAACTTCGGACCGCGCATCCCGTCGATTTGGGTAACAACCTGACTCACCTGATCGTCACCCGCAACCCGCTCATAACAAGCCTGGATATCCCCGCTACAATGCCGGTCACTTCATACAGCAGCGTGGCATAACAAGCCTTGCCAGGATTACGGCGATCCGGATCAGACTTCTTGTCCTGCCTGTCCATCACCGGTCCAGGACAGGCCCGTAACTTTATTTCTCACCAGTGTTCCGGGTTCTGACATATCTGAATCTCGTGGGAGTGCCTTTCCAGGCACGATTATCGATTATCGCGACAGGAATGCCGCTCCCACAATTTATTTGGCTGTCAGACCTTGCTGAAAACCTTGCAGCATCAGGAAAAAGTTACCGTCTGAACCACTGCCATATCCCGCTACAGCCAATGCCTTGCCGGATATATTCCCGGATATCCGTTTATTGTGTCCGGGACAGGCAGACAAATCCTCTGAATTTATTACGGTAGTGAAAAACCCTGGAACCTGACCACACAATGCCTGTCCAACTATTTAGCCGTCATGTTTTAGCCGGATATTTGATGTCCGTCATGCTTTTTAAATAACAACTAAAGACCTGACGCATATTGCCGTTAAATAAACTATAACTGTTATATCACCAATCAGAATCAACAAATGAGGATACCGAATAGTGAAGCGCAAAATCTATGGCCCTGTCATCGGATCACATCTCGGAAAGGAAATTTTTGAAACAGTCGAAGAAGATAGTCACAAATACATATTTGATCGCATTGCCGAAGGTGATGACGATGGCTACCCGCTCAACCAGCTTAAAAAAAATGAAGTGTTGTTTGAACCCGGTCTGATCTACAAACAGGCAAGCTGATCCTCCCGTTAACCTGCTCGAATACAAACCTTTTTTAGCCGGGAATATTGATCGTTACAAATAAAGTGATGAATGAAAACGGGCCACAGAGCCGGTATCATTGTTTCCATGGCCCTTATTAAATCACTTTTGAATATCGCTGCTTTTTACTGGATCGCAGGTACTTGTCAAAGACCATGCAAATATTGCGAATCAACAGGCGGCCCGCCGGTTTAACTTGCAGTTGATTATGGCCATGAACAAGCAAGCCGTCATCCTCCATTAACTTCAGGTCCTGCCATTCACTGGCAAAATATTGCCCGGGCTGGATACCATATGTTTTCACCACCTGTTTCCAGTCCAGTGCAAAATCACACATCAACCGGTTAATAACATGACGGCGCAGAATATCATCGGCATTCAGTTCGATCCCTCGAAATACCGGTAAATGGCCTTCATCGACAAGGCTGTAATATTCATCCAGCCCTTTTACATTCTGACTGTAACTGTTTGCGACCTGACCAATCCCCGTTGCACCCAGTGCGATCAGGTCACAATCGGCATGGGTTGAATATCCCTGAAAATTACGGTACAGACTGCCCGCCTGTTGGGCCAATGCCAGTTCGTCATCCGGTCGGGCAAAATGGTCCATTCCGATGTAAACGTAACCCGCCTCTGACAGGCGCTGGATAATGTATTGCAGTATATCCAGTTTTTCTGCCGGTGTTGGCAGTTCCTCGACGTTGATCCTGCGTTGCGGCTTGAACATCTCGGGCAGGTGTGCATAGTTGAAGACCGAAAGCCTGTCCGGATTTACCTTGATTATCTTGTCCAGTGTCTTGCTGAAACTCTCCACGCTCTGTCTGGGCAGGCCATAGATCAAATCCAGGCTGATGGACTTGAAGTCTTCATTCCTGGCGGCATCAATGACTGTCATGGTCTCTTCTTCCGACTGGATGCGATTGACCGCCTTCTGTACATCCGGATCAAAGTCCTGCACGCCCAGGCTCAGCCGATTAAAACCCAGCTCCCTTAACAGGGTAATGGTTTCGGGGCTGGCCTCGCGCGGATCGATCTCGATTGAATATTCGCCCGTATCATCATCATGCAGATTAAAATGTTTGCGGGTTGTCTGCATCAGTTCCGTCATTTGCTCATGACTGATAAAGGTCGGCGTGCCACCGCCCCAGTGCAACTGATCCACCTGTCGATCCCGGTCAAACAATTCTGATTGCAAGGCGAGTTCTTTATAGACATGATCCAGATAAACATCCGCCTTGCTGCGATCCTTGGTCACCACCTTGTTACAACCGCAGTAAAAACAGACCGTGTCACAAAAAGGAATATGAAAATAGAGTGACAGGGCACCACCCGGGTTAAGCCGGTTACTCAAACGTGCAAACTCGCTATATTCCTCATCGGCAAAACCCGGGTGAAACTGAACAGCGGTCGGATAGGATGTATAACGCGGACCCGCCTTGTCATAACGATGTATCAGGTCCAGATTAAACTCCACCTGCATGTTACTGTCCCCTGGCATGGTTACTCTTCCACCTCAAGACCATAACGGTGTGTTTCGTTAATGCGTCGCAACATGAATTTAAACGGCAGGGTTCTCTCGTTTTCCCTTTCGACAATGGGCATAAAGGGCAGATCCCTGTTTTCGAAGTGATAGGAACCATCCTTCATGGAGGCCAGCAAGGCCTTCAGGGTCTTGGCCAGATCATCAACAAAATTGGCCGTTGCACCCATGCTTTCCATATCAAACTCGGCGGCCATATAAAGTTCATCGACCTCGAAAACGGCCTGCTGGACAAGATCGACATATTCATCGGTGGAACGGGCCTTGATAATGGGCATGGTGTTTCCTGTATTTCTGTTAAAGCCGGGATTATACAGGTTTCCGGTCTGGAATTTCAGAGGTATTACATTGATAAATATATGGGAATATTTTTTCTGCCCATGTTTGTTTACCAAGCATTCTCGTGTCAAAGGCTGTCAATCGCCTCACTCAATCGATGCACCGGAATAATCTCCAGCCCGTCAATTTTTTCTTTATTGCCGACATTGGCCGCCGGAACAATGGCCTTTCTGAAGCCGTGCTTGGCGGCCTCTTTTAGCCGTTCCAGCCCGTTCGGTACCGGTCTTATTTCACCTGCCAGGCCGACCTCGCCAAAACAGACCAGATCCTGTGGCAGGTTACGGTTACGGAAGCTCGACAGAATGGCCAGCAACACCGGCAGGTCTGACGCGGTTTCGCTGACCTTGATACCGCCCACCACATTGGCAAACACGTCCTGGTCATACATGGCGATACCCCCGTGCCGGTGCAGAACCGCCAGTAACATGGAAAGCCGGTTCTGTTCCAGGCCCAGCGTGACCCGTTTCGGATTACTGACATGACTCTCATCGACCAGCGCCTGGACTTCCACCAGCATGGGCCGGCTGCCCTCCCAGGTCACCAGGATGACGCTGCCCGGAACGGGTTCGTCATGGCGTGACAGGAAGATCGCCGATGGATTGCTGACTTCGCGCAAACCCTTTTCTGTCATGATAAACACACCCAGTTCATTAACGGCCCCAAAGCGGTTCTTGGTAGCCCGGATAACACGGTAGCGGCTACTGGGGTCGCCTTCAAAATAAAGCACGGTATCGACCATGTGCTCAAGCACGCGGGGGCCAGCCAGCGTACCTTCCTTGGTGACATGCCCCACCAGAAACAGTGAGGTATTGGTTTGCTTGGCAAACCGTACCAGCTGGGCAGCACTTTCCCTGACCTGTCCGACTGAGCCGGGTGCAGACTGTAAAACATCGGTATATATAGTCTGGATAGAGTCAACGGCCATGACCCCGGGTTTCTCTTTGCCGGCAATCGTCAGCATTCGCTCAATCGAGGTCTCTGTCAGTAGTTGCAGGTCATCACCGGGCAAACCAAGGCGGCTTGCCCGCATACTGACTTGTTGTTTGGACTCCTCGCCCGTCACATAGAGCGTTGGCAACCGGGATGACAAAACCGTCAGGCTTTGTAACAACAGGGTGGACTTGCCAATACCGGGGTCGCCGCCGATCAGGGTGACAGAACCCGCCACCAGACCGCCGCCCAGCACGCGATCGAGCTCATTGAGACCGGTCGGAATCCGGGTTTCATCGGTGCAGACGATCTCTGACAGTCTCTCTATCTGTGTACCGGACTTTTCGCCTGCGTAATTGGTAAATCGGGGATGGCTTGAAACCTTGCCGGAAACCACTTCCGACATGGAATTCCATGCACCGCAATCGGTACACTGCCCGGCCCACTTGGGGGACAGGACGCCGCATTGGTTACAGCTGTAGTTTATTTTTTCCCGGGCCATCTTTCTGCTATCCCTTTTTATCTCCTGGTGTTTAATTACCCCGTAGCCAGCTGCGGAGAGTGGGGGAACGGCCAAAGGGCCATTCATTAAAAAAATATGCTCTTCTGACAAATCTGTGGGCTAACCCCACCACAAAATAAAAATGTATCCATATTGGATAGGGAAGATATAAATTGTGGAAGCGGCTTTCCAGCCGCGATAATCGTGCCTGGAAAGGCACTCCCACATAAGAAATCCCTTCTTATCGCCTGGAAAGGCACTCCCACATAAGAAATCCTCTCTTATCGCCTGAAAGGCACTCCCACAAAATATTTCAGTTGTAGTACTCAAACAGTACACGTTCTGTCAGCTTGCAAACCAGTTCATAACCAATCGTGCCGGCACATTCGGCCACCTCTTCAACCGGCAGGCCATCACCCCAGAGTACCACCTCATCGCCAACCCGGGCTTGCGGGCAATCCGACAGATCTACACAGATCATATCCATGGAAACCCGGCCGACCAGAGGCAGACGCTGGCCATTGACCAGAACCGGTGTGCCCGTGCGGGCGTGCCGGGGATAACCGTCTCCATAACCGATGGCGACAACACCGACCGACATGTCTTTCGGGCACGTCCATGTGCCCCCGTAACCAACAGACTCCCCTTTCCCTGTATTATTAATCGCGATAAACCTGGAGCTGACTGTCATCGCCGGTTGCAGAACACAACTGCATTGCCTGCCATATTGGAAGGGGTTGATTCCGTATAACATGATGCCGGGCCTGACCCAGTCCAGATTGCAATCCGGCAAAACGCAGATCCCGGCCGAATTTGCGATGGTCTTTTCGGCCTTTATATCACCGGCCGTTTCTGACAATATTTGCAGCTGTCTTGCTGTTAAACCGTCATCCGGGTTATCTGCATTGGCAAAATGGCTCATCAATCTGATATTGGTAACGTTTGCTGATTGTTCAAGCCCGGCATAAACCGGGGCTACCCGAGCGGGGTGAATACCTAGACGATGCATACCGGTATCGACCTTTAACCAGACATCAACTCCACCGGTCAATTCGACCTCATTCAGAAGTCGCAGCTGTTCTTCGCAATGGACAACCATGTCCAGGTTATTTTCAGCGGCCAGGATCAATTCATCCCGATCAATTACCCCCTGGAGTATAACAATTCTTTTTGTCACCGCAGCCTTCCTTAACTGCAGCGCCTCTTCGATGCTGGCCACTGCAAAGGCATCCGACTCACCCAGGGCCCCGGCTACCTTGAGTAGTCCATGCCCATAGGCATTGGCCTTGATTACCGACATAACACGGGAATCCGGCGCAAGCTGCCTGACCTGCT
This sequence comes from Gammaproteobacteria bacterium, assembly GCA_011052215.1. Lineage (GTDB taxonomy): Bacteria > Pseudomonadota > Gammaproteobacteria > JAADHQ01 > JAADHQ01 > JAADHQ01. The sequence goes on along the minus strand of DRJK01000137.1, from coordinate 9,651 downwards.
GCAAATTATGTTTCAGGGCATTGAGATTTATTCGGGCGCGGGCACGCATGGAGACCCTATGAAAACTGTTTGCAGGAAGACCGGGTCAATCCGGACCTTCGTTACTGTAAAAATCAGGAGAGAAGTTTTCGAAGCGTGTATATTGACCCAGAAAGGTCAGCCGGGTCGTACCGATTGGCCCGTTACGCTGCTTACTGATGATGATTTCAGCAATGCCCTTGTCCGTCGTCTCTGGATTGTAGACTTCGTCACGATAGATGAAGACGATCACATCCGCATCCTGCTCAATCGCACCGGACTCGCGCAGGTCTGACATGACCGGGCGCTTGTTGGGTCGCTGCTCGAGACTGCGGTTTAACTGGGACAGTGCCACCACCGGGATATTCAACTCCTTTGCCAGACTTTTCAGGGAACGGGATATCTCCGATATTTCGGTCGCGCGGTTTTCCCCGCTTGACGACGATGTCATCAATTGCAGGTAATCAATTACAATCATACCCAGGCCGTGCTCCCTCGCCATCCGCCTGGCCCTGGCGCGTAGTTCGGTCGGGTTCAGCGCCGGGGTATCATCAATAAACAGTGGGGCATCGGCCAGTATGCCCATCGAGGATGTCAGACGATGCCAGTCATCATCATCCAGCTTGCCGGTCCTGATCCGGCTCTGGTCTATGCGTCCCAGTGATGACATCAGGCGCATGGCCAGCTGCTCACCTGACATCTCCATGCTGAATACCGCCACCGGTTTTTTGTGCTTGATGGCGGCATGCTCGGCAATATTCATCGCGAAGGATGTTTTACCCATCGATGGTCTGCCCGCCACAATAATCAGGTCGGAGCCCTGCATGCCGGATGTGGATTCATCGAAATCGGCAAAGCCGGTAGGCACGCCGGTCAGCGGGTTATCCTGCTGATAGAGCATATCGATACGATCGACTGCCTTGGACAATAATGACTTGATACTTTGCATGCCAATGCGGCCACGGCTGCCCTGGTCGGCTATCTTGAATACGGCCCGTTCGGCACGATCAAGCAGTTCCTTGCTCTCCAGCCCCTCGGTACTGAAGCCACTATCAGCAATATTGGTTCCGACCTCGATAAGCTGACGTAAAACCGAACGCTCACGCACGATCTCGGCATAGGCCTTGATATTTGCGGCGCTGGGTGTATCGCGCACCAGTTCACCCAGATAAGGCAGCCCGCCCACATCATCCAGTTCACCGGTATTCTTCAACCACTGGGAAACGGTCACCGCGTCAAAGGGTTTGCTGGCCCCGGACAGTTTTTCAATCGCATTCAGAACCTGCCGATGATCACGCCGATAAAAATCTTCCGGCCGAACAATGTCGGCAACCTTGTCCCAGCCGTTATTATCGAGCATCAAACCGCCCAGCACCGCTTGCTCCGCCTCGATAGAGTGTGGCGGAACCTTGAGTCGTGCTGTTGCACTATTTTTATTCAGTACCGGATCTGGCATGTCATTAATGATATTTTTTTATCGGGTTCTGGCATTGATGTCCAACAAGTATGCTAATAATGCACCGGGCAGATCGCAGACTCAAGAGCCGCTCCATTGTTTTTTATGATGGCTCGTGGCTCCGGACAATATTAAGTCCTTGTTTTATATTAATGCCATTTATAACCCTGCTTTTGTGGCAAAGTCTTTATGTTACAAATCAATGGTTAAACAACAGGAAAGGAAAAAGGTTTTTTTTAATAAACACGCCGGATTAAATCCCGGACATTCTGCAACCTTCCTTATATTCCCCCTTTCTCAGGGAGGAGAGGGTTAGCGGGTGGAAATAAAACACGGCATGTATATCTTTAACATCTTTTGTGGTGTTCAGATTTTACTCGGCCTCGATTATGACTGTCAGGCTTGTATTGATATCTGTATGCAGGTGGATGCCAACTTCAAATTCACCCACTTCACGCAAGGGGCCTTCCGGCATACGAACCTCTTTCTTCTCTATATCAACACCTGCCGCTATAACGGCACTGGCGATATCTGCCGGACCAACCGATCCAAACAACTTGCCTTCCTCGCCGGCATTGGCCAGGATTGTCACTTTAATCGCCTCAAGGGCCGTCTTTCTTGCTTCAGCCGCTGTCAGTACCCCTTTGGCATTTTTTTCAAGTTCGGCCCTGCGTGCCTCAAATGCTGCAATGTTGTCTGCGGTGGCTGCCTGCGCCTTACCACCGGGAATCAGGAAATTTCGACCATAGCCGGGCTTGACATTCACCTTGTCCCCCAGGTTCCCCAGGTTTTCAACTCTTTCTAACAATATTACTTCCATCACTTCCACCCTGTATTTTCAAGATAATTCAAACAAAAAACCAGCCCATCAACTCCTGGCAAACCTGTTTCGATAATTCAGCCAGACATCGCTCAATGCCAATGTCATCAAGACGGGTATCATCAGCTTGCTCAATATAATAAGCAAGGCATAAAGTCCAACCAGCCAAAAGCCCGGGTTTTCTCTCAACGCCAGTAGACCATGTACGACCCCCAGCCCGACAATGACATATAAAAGGCCAATGACAATACTGATATTCAACAAAATCAGACTAAGCTGCACGCCCAGGGACGATGCAAAATACATGGCCACGATCCCCGCCAGGGTCAACCACCCCACCTTCTTGCCAACACGCAATGTCCGAAATTCAAGCTGCAATCCACCCGGATTAAACAGCCTGGCCTGCCATGACCTTGCAATCAGCAAACTGATCAAGGCACCCATTACGGTGTAGGCCTCTATGCTTCCCGCCAATATATTTGCAGCACCACCCAACATTTTATCAATTTCTGCACGGCTTAAGCCGGATTGCGACTGACTCAGCAAGGGACGCATCGGCTCCAGTAATCCTCTGCTTAACTGCAGCGGATTCTCAACCATCGTAAAAAACAACACAATGGTGATCACCCCGACAAGACCGGCAACCTCCAGTGTCAGAATCAGCGAACGCCTTGCATACAGAATACCGGCACACACCCAGACCAATACCCAGAGATAGACGGAATTCCATAAATCCAGGCGGATCTGGGCGTTTATTTGCAGCATCTGTCCAGCCAGGATTGCCGCAGCAACTGCTATAGATAATACCAGCAGCCCTTTCCTGCCGCCCAATCTCAATGTAACAAGCGCGATTACGACTCCACAAAAATAAATCAGCAACAGTTTCAACACAAACGGGGCGCTGACACTGACTATTGCAGATAGCCCGGCGGCCATAGCCGCCTGTAACGGACCTTTAAGTATATAAGATGCTATTACACGCATCCTGCAAACCCGATCATTTAATCCCTGACTCAGGCCTAGTGCTGGTCTGTGTAAGGCAGCAAGGCAATATAACGCGAGCGCTTGATAGCAGTCGACAACTGGCGTTGGTATTTCGCCTTGGTGCCGGTAATGCGGCTCGGTACGATCTTGCCTGTTTCTGTAACGTAGTTTCTCAGTGTTGCCAGATCTTTATAATCAATCTCCTTTACACCTTCCGCTGTAAATCGGCAAAATCTTTTACGTCTGAAATAACGTGCCATTTCTTTTTCCTCTTAATCTAACTTGTTCAAAACCCTGATGTCACTTGCATGTAATATGAGTCTGGATTCCATCTTCCTGCTGCTTTCGTAGCTGAGAAAACCCTCGACCCTCACTTTTGCATCTTTCCTGACATCAGATATTTTACTAATTCCCAAACCAAAGGCGGTTACAACAATCCTGCATTGCGCCTTTCTGTTACTGCCTGCCTCTTGCTGAATTGAATCATGCTCCAGAGTAAAACGAATAACAGATAAACCGGCCGGTGTTTGTCTTGAACCTGGCTCCGATACTATCGTGCCGGTCAATATCAGCTGGTTTGTTGTACCTTCCGGTTCACACACCCTGACTTTTATGCGTCGGTCGCTTCTGAAACTTCAGAAGCATCTTCCGCCGAGGCAGACTCCGCAGGGGCAGACTCCGCAGGGACAGACTCCGCCGGGGCAGACTCCACAGATGCCGATGCCACTTCAGCTGATTTATCTGTTTTGGCACTATCGGAATAACTGCCGGTTTTTGACTCATCCCGGTAGCTGCGATTATCTTTCTCTTCCCTTGATTTGGCCATCAGTGAAGGTTCCGTAACGGCTTCCTTCATTTTAATCACCATGTTTCTCAACACAGCGTCATTAAACCGGAAGGCGCTGGATAATTCTTCAAGCGTACTGGCATCACACTCGATATTCATCAGAATGTAGTGTGCTTTGTGAAGTTTTTGAATTGGATAGGCCAGTTGACGACGACCCCAGTCTTCCAGACGATGGATCGACCCGCCATTTGATTCGATAGTCGAACGATAGCGTTCAACCATTGCAGGCACTTGTTCACTCTGGTCCGGATGGACCAGAAATACTATTTCGTAATGTCTCATTGTATCTCCCTACGGATTCAAGCCTCCCTGGATAGTGACCCAGGTAAGACAAGGAGTTAATTGACAGCCCCGATTGGACTTATCAAGCCCGCGTATTGTACGCAAGTGGAATTTCTAATGCAATCATGAGATTAGCAAATAAGGGATAAACGGAGACAACCCTGTATGGTCGTGATGTGATTGCATATAATAATCAGTTATATCAACGGGTTATGTGCTTTGAAGCTTCACGGCCATGAGACCGTTTTATACCTTCCGGGAAAATGGCCCTTTGGTCGCTCCTGCCAGTTCCCACATCTCCTCTACCCCGGGGAGTGGTTTTGTACAGGGAAGTACTTATGCCGCGAACACCGGGATAATGTGCAGGAGCGGCCCATGATCGCTAAAATCCATGGTCAGGATAACGACTGACCCTGTCTTTGCCGGACGGCCTCAAACAAGCTGATCCCGGTCGCCACGGATACATTCAGGCTTTCAACACTGCCTGACATCGGGATCTTGACCAGAAAATCACAGTGTTCTTTTGTCAGGTGCCGCAACCCTTCTCCCTCGGCACCCATTACCATGGCGATGGGACCGTTTAAATCACATTCGTAAATGGATTGATCCCCCCCTCCCGCCAACCCGATCAGCCACAAACCGCTTTCCTTCAACCTGCGCAGGGTTCTGGCCAGATTCGTTACCTGAATCAACGGAACACGCTCTGCCGCACCACAGGCTACCTTCCTGACCGTGTCTGTCAGTCCGGCTGCCCTGTCCCTGGGCACGACGACTGCGTGCACACCTGCTGCATCCGCGCTCCTTAAACAGGCCCCCAGATTGTGTGGGTCCTGCACCCCGTCGAGGACTAGAATGAATGGCCGGGATTCATTACCAAGGATGCTATCCAGGTCCTGCTCTGTTCCGGCCTGCCCCGGTGAAATCCTGGTCACCACGCCCTGGTGACGTTTATCTGCAAAACGTTCATCCAGTACATGGCGTGGTAACCGGTTAACGGTAATCCCGGCTTTTTTTGCCAGGGAAATGATATTGTTTATTTTATTGTCATGTCTGCGGGTATCGACCCATATTTCCAGCACACGTTCCGGCTGATGCCTTAATGCCGACTCCACTGCATGCATCCCGTATACCGTTTCTGCCTCCGACTTCATTTAGTCGTGCCTTTTCCCCTGGCCGTTTTTTTCCGGGTCGTCTTTTTCCTGGCTGTTTTCTTTTTTACCCCGATCTTTTCCCCGGGACGGTTCGTTGTTGACTTGCCCGGTTTTTTTCTTTTAGTGGCCGTCTTTTTACCTGTGTTCGACGAACGTTTTACCTCTTTATTATCTACTTTCTTTTTACTGCTGCCTTTCTTTTTCCTCGTGGTGGTACGGGCCGGTTTCTTTTTTACACGTTTGGTGGATTTTCTGCTGTTTTTCTGTGGTGAATTTTTCTGAACCGTTTGCCCGAGCAAGGTAAAATCTATCTTCCTGTCGTCCAGATCCACCCTGACAACCTTTATCCTGACCGGATCACCCAACCTGAAGGACTGCCCCGAACGTTCCCCCACCAGACGGTGACTGGCCGGATCAAAATGATAATAATCATTATCCAGGTCGGTTACATGCACAAGGCCTTCGATATGGATTTCATTCAATTCAATAAAAAGCCCGAATGAGGTCACCGATGAAATGACACCCTCAAATTCCTCGCCAACCTTGTCGCACATGTATTCACACTTAAGCCAGTTAACGACATCACGTGTGGCTTCATCGGCCCGTCGATCTGTCATTGAACAATGCTCACCCATTTGCAACATGTTTTCATAGTTATAGGGAAATTTTCCGGCTGTTTTGTTATGCAGAATATGCCGGATTGCCCGATGAACAAGCAGGTCCGGATAACGTCTGATAGGTGATGTGAAATGGGCGTAGGCCTCCAGCCCCAGGCCAAAATGCCCGTCATTATCAGGCTGATATTGTGCCTGCTTGAGTGACCTCAGCATGACCGTTTGTATTAGATGAAAGTCTATATGGCCCCTGACCTGTTCCAGTAATTCAGCATAATGCCGGGCTTCAGGCTGTTCCCCACCTTGTAGCTGCAAACCAAACTCCCCAAGAAATTCCCTGAGTGCGGTCACCTTTTCATGGTCTGGTTTATCGTGCACACGAAACAGGCCGGGAATCCTGTTTTTCAAAAGAAAGCGGGCCGAACACACGTTGGCCGCGATCATGCATTCCTCGATCAACATATGCGCATCGTTGCGCTGAACCGGTACAACCTGTTCAATTTTTCTGTCCTGGCTGAAGACGATGCGTGTCTCTGGCAGATCAAAATCAATGGCACCACGCCGGGTGCGCTGAGCCCGAAATACTTTATAGAGGTCGTACAGATTTTCCAGGTGTATTACCAGGTCGGCATACCTGTTTCGCAAGGTTGTATCCTTGTCAACCAGAATGGTCGCCACCTCGTTATAGGTGAAACGTGCATGTGACTGCATCACCGCTTCATGGAAACGCGAGCGTGTGATTTTCCCTGACTGGTCAATGTTCATTTCACAAACCAGACACAAGCGATCGACCTTCGGGTTCAGGGAACACAGGCCATTGGACAGAACCTCGGGTAACATGGGCACAACCCGCTCGGGAAAATAGACCGAGTTACCCCTTTCTATGGCTTGCTTGTCCAGGGCTGATTTTGGTGAAACATAATGAGATACATCCGCAATGGCTACGTACAGCCGCCAGCCTGTCCCCTTTGGCTCACAGAATACCGCATCATCAAAATCCCGCGCATCTTCGCCATCGATGGTGACCAGTGGCATCTTCCTGAAATCCAGACGTTTTCGTTTCGCATCCTCAGGTACAACCGGTTCCAGCCCCTGGATTTCATCCAGCACCGCCTGCGGCCATTCACAAGGCAGGCCATAGGACCGTATGGAAACATCAATCTCCATACCGGGCGCCATGTGGTCACCGAGTATCTCCACAACATTACCGATCGCCTGGCGTTTTTTACCGGGATATTGCGTTATACTGACAACAACAAACTGCCCACTACTGGCATTCATGGTTTTATCGCAGGGAATAATAATATCCTGACTGATACGCTTGTTATCAGCCAACAGAAAGCAAGCCCCGCTTTCTGAGAAAAACCGTCCTACCACTTGCTGATTGGCATGCTCCAGCACCTCAACAATGGCGCCCTCCGGTTTACCGCGCCGGTTATGACCAACTACATGGGCCACCACCCGGTCACCGTTCATGACTGCCGACATTTGCCTGGCCGACAGAAACAGGTCGTCACCACCTTCATCCGGTTGTAAAAAACCGAACCCGTCCGGGTGGCCAATCACGCGCCCCCTGATCAGATCCAGCCTGCTGACCGGTGCAAATCCACGACGGGTATAAATGATCTGGCCGTCTCGTTCCATCGCCCTGAGACGCCTGCGCAATGCCTCTATCTGGTCTGGATCATTCAGATCGAACAGTTCATTTAACTGGTCCCGACTCAGCAGTTTTTTGTGCTCATCCATGCACTGGAGGATATAGTCCCGGCTGGGCACAGGGTTCTCGTATTTCCGGGCCTCACTGACAGCCTGTGGGTCATCCTGAAAACCGGATGTTTGTTTTGATTTCTTTTTCATATATGTGATTTTACACGACTATTGCCGACAATAATGAAAAAGCCTGCCTGTAACCGGAATAAATTGACATTCCGGCCCGTAGAAGGTAAATTTCGGCACTTCTGGGACCCCGCCTTTCCAGATATCAGCAATATGCCGAGGTGGCGAAATTGGTAGACGCGCTAGCTTCAGGTGCTAGTGGGGGTAACCCCGTGGAGGTTCAAGTCCTCTCCTCGGCACCATTTTCATAGACTATCACAGACCATCAGAAACCGCCAAAGATACTGTATTTACAGGGTTTTTCTTCTCTCTGATTTTCTGTTTCATTGTCTCTCATTGTCTCTGAATGTCGCTTTTGTGGAACGCCAGTGGAACGTGAGTGGAACGCAAAACCGCACTGCCACCTTAAAAAGCATCCGCAATGACCTCACCCCACTTCGTGCAGTTCTTGATCAGGCCTTGAACGATGACCTTATCGACAGGAATCCGCTCGACAAGATAAAGGTCAGCAAACTGGTAAGTCGCAAGCAGGCAAAAACCGACTACATGGTGGACCCCTTCTCCAATGACGAAATAAAAGCTGTGCTGGCAGTCGCCAAAGAATACGACCCGCGGATTCGGAACCTGTTGCAGTTCGCTTTCTATACGGGATTGCGTACATCTGAATTGTTCGGCCTCAAGTGAGGTGATATCGATTGGCATAATAAAACAGTTCGAGTTCAACGCGCCGTTGTCGAACGAAAACTCAAGGAAACAAAAACAGAAGCGGGCACTCGCGACGTTATTCTTTTACCGTCCGCCCTGGATGCCCTGAAGGATCAAAAGCAGTATAGCTTCGTCGGCGGCGAATTCGTATTCGCCCGTCCCAAACAACGCGGATCATTTGTAGACTACGAGCACCTGGAACGACCATGGAGGCACATCCTTAAATGTGCAAAGGTGCACTACCGCAACCCGTACCAGACCCGACATACCTATGCCAGCCAACTTTTGTCAGGTGGCGAGAATCCTCTATTTGTCGCTCAACAGATGGGCCACAAAACAACCGAGATGATCATGCGTCACTATGGACGATGGGTAGAACAGGCAGAGGAAAAACACCAGCATGTTTTTGTATCGGGCTTCGGGCAGTCTGATGGTTCGACCAGCAAGAAAGCGTCAACGCCTAAAACACCCCATTGAATTACGAATAAAATAGTTCAGGCTTAATATGGCAGGTAGTATTAGGTTGTAAGTCCAGTTTCGACCCTGTTGCTAGTCAGAAAATAACCATTAAACATATGCCAGCAAGCGAAAGGAGTCATTCGCTTCTATTTGACAAATGAGTGCTGCCGCTACCAGCCAAATCCAGTCATTCAGATATTTGAGCCATTAGGCAGGAAACGGCCATAAGCGGACATTAAATTAAGAATACTATCATCGGAACTCGCGAAATCACTGCATTTTACGTATGCCATCCAAAGTCTTTCATCATCCTACTAAATTCATTACGATGATGTTTCTCATTCAATAATGGAACGGAGTTCCATCACCTTACGTCGAACTAGATATAGAGTTTGGTAACTTCAAGTAAGCTTGATAATTTGCTGATGATTTCAACATATAGCTTCGCCCTTCAATCACAAAGCCGTCCAAACCGTGCT
>DRJK01000136.1 GCA_011052215.1 Gammaproteobacteria bacterium | reverse complement strand
CCGGAAACCGCCAGTTTGTACTTGTGAGGTGTCCAGGAGCCCCAGGTCAATTTCTCCAGCCTGATACCCAGGCCCGTTGAGTCCTGTGTTCCAAACCGGCACCATTCCTTGCCAACACAGGTCTTGCAGGTACGCAGGGCCTTTCCATATGCATGGCCTGAAACCAGCCCGGCCTTACCCAGCTCTTCCCAGATCACGGGCAACTCTTCTTTTTTCAAGCCATACAAACCAATACGCTGCCCACCGGTGACGTGTACCGTTTTAACATTAAATTTTTTCGCTGCATTGGCAATCGCGATCAGTTCATCCGGTGTTGTGTCGCCACCCCAGATACGTGGAATAACAGAATAGGTACCATCTTTCTGGATATTGGCATGCGCACGTTCGTTGATAAAACGGGACTGTGATTCATCCTGGTATTCATCAGGCCACTGGCATAACAGGTAATAGTTAATAGCCGGGCGACATTTGGTACAACCACCCGTCTTCCATTCCATAAAATCCATAACGGATTGCACTGTTTTGAGTTCATTTATTTTAATTACCTTTCGAACTTCATCATGTGGATGATCGGTACAGGTACACATTGGCTTCAGGTGTGGCGCAACCGAATAATCTCCACCAACCGTGTGGGCCAACAGGCTTTCAACCAGGCCAGTACAGGACCCACAGGAACTGGACGCCTTGGTATGGGCACGTACGTCATCCAGGGTAAATAAATTATTTTCAGTAATTGCCTTGACGATGTCTCCCTTGCAGACACCATTACAGCCACATATCTCGGCCGTGTCGGGCATCATGGCAACACGGTTATCATCGCCGTGGCCGGAATCACCAAGGTGGGCCTGACCGAAAAGAATCTTGTCACGCAAGTCGGTAATATCTGTACCATCACGCATCAGGTCAAAGTACCAGCTGCCATCTATGGTATCGCCATACATAACCGCACCCTTGATTCTGTTGTCTTGCACAACCAGTTTTCGGTAGACGTTATGAGAGGCATCCTGAAACACCAGTTCTTCAGTATTTTCATCACCCAGGAAGTCACCGGCAGAAAACAGATCTATGCCGGTTACCTTTAATTTGGTTGATGTGACAGAACCTTCATAACGACTGATACCATGTCTGGCAAAATGATTGGCACAGACCTTGCCCATTTCAAACAAGGGCGCCACCAGACCATAGGTCATACCACGATGCTGCACACACTCACCAACAGCATATACACGCGGGTCAAAGGTTTGCATGGTGTCGTTAACAACAACCCCACGCTCACAATGAATACCCGCGTTTTGCGCCAGTTCAAAATCCGGCCTGATACCAACCGCCATCACAACAACATCGGCATATATTTCAGAAGCATCCTTGAAACGGACTTTTTCTACCCTGTCCTTGCCAATAATGGCCTCGGTCTGGGCTTCCATTAGAAAATGCAGACCTTTTTCCTCCAGTGACTTTCTCAACATCCCGGCAGCGGGCTCATCAAGCTGACGTTCCATCAGTTGATCCATGAGGTGAACCACGGTCACACTCATACCCTGGAGCATTAAACCATTGGCGGCCTCCAGCCCCAGTAAACCACCACCGATGACGACCGCATGTTTGTGTATTTTTGATGCATCAAGCATCTGGTCAACATCATGGATATTACGAAAGCTGATCACACCGTCGAGATCATTGCCAGGTACGGGAATAATGAATGGTTTGGAACCTGTTGCAAGTAACAGCCTGTCGTACTCTTCTACCGTTCCATCTTCAGCGATGACCTTGCGATTGAGGCGATCGATCTCAACAACCTTTTTACCCTTATGCAGTTTTATATTATTATCTTTGTACCACTGTTCGTCATTGAGCATGATCTCATCGATAGTCTTGTCGCCCGCAAGAACGGGTGACAACATGATCCGGTTATAGTTACCGTATGGCTCTTCACCAAAAACGGTTATTTCATATCCTTCAGGGTCAAGCTTCAGCAACTCTTCCAGGGTTCGAACACCTGCCATGCCATTCCCGACCAGAACCAATTTTTCTTTCATACCAGACTCCAGGTTTAACCTTCTTCATTCGTCGTGCTGCTGACATATAATTAATTTCTTATATAGCAAACAGCATGCCATGACCTTAGATATATTCTAACATATTGTTATTATTGAATATATATCCCTGGATCATCGATTCATTTGTATCACTGAGGTCCAGTATGCACCATAATAGTGCGTATTATAAATTGGCTGCTTCTTCATATGGCAGATGCATCCTGGTTTGTTTCTGTCCGCCTGAGGAGAAAAATCAGGCGATTCAGGCGGGTGGAGGGGAATACAACCCGCCGTGATTCAAGCTGTTCATGCATTCAACTATCGGCTGGCTAACGTGCTCTATCTTCTTGCGCATAACACTGCCGACCGAATCAGAAACTGCAAATATCGGACGAACTACGGGTTCACCAACATGCGACAGAATAAGCATGGCTCTTACTTCCGAAGCCAGTTCCGGCAGGCACGCCAGTATCTCGGACAACTTGCTGTCTTTACTCATTTCACTTTTATTTCCTTGCAGGGAATTGTCTACTTCATCAATGATTGCCTGCACTGAATCAAAATGAAATGCTGAAAGTCGTACCGGTGAAAAGTAACCCCCTATCGCCTCCAGTAATGAACAGACCACATCCTGGTTGGCAGGGCGCTTGAGAATACTCAAACAGGTCTCAAGGTATAACTGCCCCTGTGAAGACAACACGCGCATAAGCAGTGCGGCATGTTGATTGCCCAGGTTCACCAAATCCTGCAACACTTCTGCATGGGTCTCCATATCGGCCCGTTGTTCTGACGGCCCTGGCAGGTTGTTTGACATGCTGTGAAGGAACCCTACCTGGAAAACATTTTTCTGCCTTCCCCTGTTCCAGATACCGAAAATTTTGTCTTCACTGATCAACCCGGGCTGGAGCACAAGCCTGACACTTTCGATAATATCAGCGGGTGACTCTTCAAAGGGCAGGAATTCCAGCAGAAATTCAGATAGTATCTTACCCATTTCTCCGTTTACGACGCTTTCTTTGTGTAACATCCGTCGTGCATTGGCAGCATCCGGCATAATCCACCAGGCCCGCCTTGCCAGTTCATCTGTCAATGCAGGTGCCCCTGTCACGGCCACGACCGCTTCCGGTTCGCCCAGCAGCAACAGATCGTCCAGCCTGGTATCACTGGTCTGCCCCATGCGTGTCCATCTTTTAAGATAGACAGGGTAACCGCCAGGTGACCCCATCACATGACTGGACAATAATTCCCTGACATTACGGATGTACTGTTCCGTACGACAGTTTGGATTTAACTGGACTTTTGCCTTATTGCCATCTTCAGACAGGCAATGGACAACATTAATGCCCTCGTCGATTCGAACTGCAATGGCATTTGCCAGCATTACATTCAGGCGCAGTGAGTCTTCGGGACTTAATTCCATAATGAAAAGTCAGGGATTTAATCTTTAAAGTGTGACCCTCTCAATCATGAGCCCAGCATGGGTATCAATTGTCCTTCCATATCAAGATCGACGATATCGTCGTAACCACCCACGTGTATATCTCCGATAAAAATCTGCGGGACCGAGCGCTGGCCATTGCTTTTCTCCATCATTTCCTGAAGTCGCTCCGGTTCAATATCAACACGAATTTTTTCTATTTCTTCTGCACCTTTTCTGGTGAGTAATTGTTCTGCCCGTACACAATATGGGCACATACCCGTGCTGTACATTACTACCTTTGCCATCTATCGATTCTCCGTATTTGTCACAAACTTCCATATTATAACTTAAGCATACACTTTATTTCTTGTCTATCATGCAGGGGGCAACATAACCCGCACATAACCCCCGCAAATCTCAAACAGGGTTAAATTTACAGAAAATACTATGCAAATGGCCAGAAAAATACTAATATTCCGCACGAATTGAGCATACCGGCTTCGACAGCTTGATCAGGATATGGCGATATCTATATGATATTTAATATATTAATTGCTGTCTGGTAGCAGTCATATTTCATCTGACATCGTTTATAAGCAAATGTTGATAGACGAATTAAGAATATGCGATAATGCACACTTCAGAATTTAGATATCGCATGATCTTTGTGATTTGCGGTTAGATAAACTTACATGCAGGAGGATATAATGGATCCCATGTACTACGAGACCATAACTAAATTAGAAGACACGGGCACTGACCCGGATTACGTAATCGGTTGGGCTGGTGGCTATCTCCACAACCCGGAACGCGAAGAACAACGCACAACAGAGGCATATACTTCCGGCTACGAAGATGGCTCTAACAAGAACACTGACAACTCTGATAAATACAAAAAATAGCAGTGGCTCTTCCCAAATAAAAAAAGCGGGGTTAACCCCGCTTTTTTTTTGATACAAATCTTGATATTACTCAAATAACTGTCTCAAGGCCTTTGTCGCCTTGCTGACCGCATTCGGGCCATCAACATCCATTATCTGGTCTATCACCCATTTATTATCGTGATGTTCGTCACCCATGACCTTTTGCACTTTACTGCCAAAACATTGCATGAAACTGTAACCCGGTCCCTCATCGGTAAACTCATATTCAGCGTATTCAGCAGAGCGTTCGTTCAACATATTGATAAAGGAACGACGGTAATCCCCTTCTCCAAATAAATCGACTGCATTATCCTGCATATGATCCGATAGCCTGACTGCCAGAGTAGTGATAAATTCCTGCCTGCTTTTATCCTCTATCCTGCCATAAACAAGCCTGTCCGAAAGTTGCAGGAACATGGCCAGATATTCTGCTATAACCTTGATACGCTGTTCATCATTATCATAAACAAATCTTTCACAATGCAGATTTTTGGCATTTTCGAGTGCGACACGCCAGTAAATAAATGCCAACGCCTGGGCATTTTCCCTGGCAAGTTCGTCAGATAATTTTGCTCTGGATTTTTCTGTCCATTTACTCTTGATTCTAACTGCCAAAACATTATCCTCTGTAATAAATTACTCCGTCGAAGACAACGAAGTATTAATACGTTGCAATTTTACCGTCAATTACACTGCTGTCCCGTTAACTTTATGAAGCACATAACAATGTGAGGACATGGAATCGGTAAGCCTGATCAAGGCCGTCTGCCGCACGGATGCTGTTGCCGAGCCGCCATGGATGGCATGTTTTGCGTGTCTTGATCCGGCTTACCGGTTTCATGTCCGGATTGCGGATTGGCCCAAGACGTACTTGCCGCTTACATCTCAACTACATTCGTCATAGGTTAGCGGGACAGCAGTGCGTCAATTATTAAGGCTATTCTACAACATTGTATTCACCAGCGGGCAGAATAGTATACTATTTTACTAAGGTTAAGGGTATAGTTAAATCTCTATCTGCCAGGATAAACCATGATCAACAACAAGGATATAATCGAGTCAGTACAGTACAACTGTAATATTGCAGATTCCCGTTCTGCCAGTAACTATACCCTATGCATTTATTTACTGAAAATGAGAGAATATTATCGCTGGGAAAAAAACCTGGCATTTAACGAGGCCCTGCCTAAAGAAGATATCGGTAACTGGATCAGTGCACGCGAACAACTCTGGAATGATCTGGATTCCCGGGATTATGCTGATATAGAAATCAATAATAACCGTTATTCCCCATTTGATTCTTCCGGCATAAATAACGCACTCATTCCACATAACCTGATTTATAGTGGCGGTATCGGGCTAAATGGAAGGCCCCACTTTTTTATTGCCGAACTCATTTCACGTACGTCTGTTGATGAACAAAATATTTTTGTTTCAGGCAAGGAACTGGCCAGGGATCTCACTGCGCCCCCTGCCATGTCTCACGAAAAGACGATATACATCAGGCGCGAATCCCTTAGAAGAATGATCTGGGAAAGGCTGGAGGAATGGCGCTGGAAGGGGGCAGAAAATGCCCTGTCACGGGCCTTTCAGTACCATGACCTTGATAACAGCCTGGAAGATTCCCTGGATAGAATGACAGAGCAGGAGTCTGACGTACTGTTATACCACGAGATTGGTGAAATCAAGGCCGGCCTGCAACTCGGGGAACAATGGCATTCAATGTTATCAATACTCCCTCGCTCGGCCGGGGAATTCATGGTACGTGCAATCCGCGATCATATCGCGGATTGCTGCTCAACATTACCCATGTTGATTGAAATGCAACGCCATGCCTCACTGCATTTTTATTTTGGAAATTTTAATGCCATGCGAAGGGAAATTTTTCCATCGCTCTACAGTGCCTATGATGAATGGAATGTAAATGGCAATGATGAGGAATTATTTTCCATTGCAAAAAAAGGTGCGCAGCACTGGTCGGGGGTTGCTCAACAGGTCCTTTCACTTTTCGAACAATATCAGACAGATTGCCTGGAACACATCGTTGCCCTGGTTGAAGAAAACAAGCTTTAGTCAGGCTGCATAAATTGGGCCGTATCCAGCCGATTCTGTTATGCAGGCGGGCCTAATCGCTTGATGATTTTATCGGCAACTCGAAAAGAATTGGCATAAATTGTCCATGTGTACGGCACACTTCCTCCTGTCGGCATAAAACTCCCATCCGTCACATAAAGGTTTTCCACGTCATGTGCCTGGCAGTCCGGGTTTAACACGGATTTCCCGGGGTCCGTCCCAAACCGGCATCCCCCTGCAACCAGATTGGGTGGTGGCGAACCACTCACACTGGAACGAATATTCCCGGCACCCATTTTTGTTAATACCGCCTCTGCCTTGTTACTTAGATAGCGTCCTATTTTCAGATCATGATCATGGTAGCCGACACGAACCCGGGCAACAGGCGAGCCCCATTTATCTTTTACTTTCGGATCGAGACTGACAAAACAATCATCAGTAGGTAGCCAGTCACAGAAGACCTCGAAGCGAAAATCCTGTGTGCTCGTGAATGTGGATTTCAGTTTATCCTTGAATGGCTTGCCCCAGACCAGCTTGTCATCGTCGCCCCATTTTAGTGAGTTTGCACGTGAAATCGGATTCGGATGCCGAAGTAGAAAATCTATCGTCCCGCCCTTCACCCGACCACCAAACTCGGGATCATCAAAAAAGTACCAATCCTGGAGACCACGGTTAATAAACGGGCCACGTATCCTGAATGCCTTTGCATCCACTTTACTCAAATGCCGATAGTTAAATTCACCCGTGCCGGTACCTCCCGCAGAAAATAATAAATTTTTGCCAACCTGGCCATGATTGTTGGCTAATCCAGCTGGATGTCGTGGGCCAGTAGAACTTAACAGTAACCGTGATGTCTCAATTGCCTGACACGCAACAACATAAATTTTTGCATCAACCCGCTTTTTTCGGCCCGCCTTATCAAAATATTCTACTGCGGTAATTTTTCCACTGTTGTCATTTATCAATCGATGTACTTTTGCATGCGCAAGGATTTTACAGTGCCCTGTTTTTATCGCCGAATCGAGCAGTGCGGCCCTTGAGCTTCCCTTTGCACCCGTCGAACAACCGTAACTACCACAATAACCGGAATATTCACAACCCCGTCTGCCCTTGTCTGCATATGGTAATATGGCACGCGGTGTTGGTAAGGGATTTAAGTTCATTTGACGGCAGGCATTATCGAAATGATTTGAAATGGGATGTTCCCGGGTAGGTGGATAAGGAAAATCATGCGTGGAACGGGACTCGGCAAACGGATGTTTTACAACCTGTCCGGAAACACCGACCAGTTTTTCCACCATGGCGTAATACGGCTCCAGGTCGGCATATGAAATAGGCCAGTCAACAACATTTGCTCCCTTAATGGGGCCGAAGGTTGAACGCAACCGAAAATCCTCCGGTTTTAAGCGATAAAAAAATCCGCTCATGAAATTGGATGAGCCACCGACACACGAACCATTCCAGAAATCCCAGCCCGATTCCGATGTTGGTTCTGCACTCCACTTGTAATTTCCCTGCTTATCCATGCCACCATAGTCTTCGATCACATGCTGTTCATCCTTGAGATCAGGGGTATACACACTCCGGCGACAACAGGCCAGTTCGTCTTTATAATAATCTTTTTCGGTAAACCAGGGGCCTTTCTCCAGGACAACGACGGAGTAACCCGCCCTGGATAAAGCAAAAGCAACGGGGCCACCGCCTGCACCGCTACCAATGACACATACGTCATAATCCTTGTTCATAATTTATAATACATTTTATCTTCGGGTGGACGGGGAAAGCCGGGCTGATGCTGTAACCATTTCCAGCCAATACCACCCGGGTTCCCACCATAGACCGGGTCCGCCAGCAATGCCTCTGTAATATAGAGTATTATAGTTGCCAACCAGTTCTCACCTGCACTACTCTTTTCTATATGACGCAAAACAATTTCCCGGCCTTTCGCCTGTAAATTAATAAACGGTTTTCCCTTCATCTCATTTGACATGGCATCCAGCCATTTCACACCATTGAGTATAAAGTCCCTATCCTCTTTTTCCATGTCCGGTGTGTCCAGTGTGTTTTTCAGGTACAAGGTTGCATTAATATCCCTGGCCCCTGGTGAGTTTTTCCCCGCCGGGAATAAATGCTCCTGAACCGCGGCAAAAGTTTTCCACGGCTGTTGTTCAAGAAAAGAAGTATTAACGCGATCCGCACCGGCATGTACGATAACCGGTAGTAATGCCGCTGTCGTGGCAATGGAGGTTATCTGCGAAAAAAATAAACGCCTGTCACAAAGTTTTTGCTGATTTTGTAAAATCGATTCCGGGAGCTCTGCATCCCAGTCTGTTAGTTTTCTTGTCACCTTAACTGTACCTGCATCTCTGTGTATGTTTTCAATAACCACAGGCTCCCGGGAGCTATATCATTTCATCTTCGATGCCCAGATAGCCAGCTTGTGTTTCATGGTTTTCTGGGTAACCTGATCTTCAGGTATGGGTTGTATCACTTTATCGTGGATAAGCAATCGATAGATATACTCGATTTTTTCACTGGCCGAATCCGTGGCTTCAAACTCCACTACACCTCGAGCCTCACCATATTTTACGCCTTCGAGAATCGCCTTTTTTAACAGTTCAGCTTCATTCTTCAGCTTCTTCATGGCGACCTCTGGAATACAGTTTGATATATGTTCACTGAATTATTTGTTGCTTCCTCTGGTTTCGACATTTCCCGCCTGTGGGTTGTACGAGAATAGACAGATTGTCTGACATATTACTACCACTATTTTTTTTTAAAATCCAGTGAAACCGAGTTAATGCAATATCTCATACCGGTAGGTTCAGGGCCATCATCAAAGACATGACCCAGATGGGCACCGCAGGCATGACAAACCGTTTCCGTTCGTGTCATGCCATGACTGACATCCTCGATATTTTCAATACTGCCTTCTTTCACGGGTTGATAGAAACTTGGCCAGCCTGTGCCGGAATCAAACTTTGTTTGTGAATCGAACAAGGGTTCGCCACAACATGTGCATTGGTAAATCCCGGTATCTTTATGATCGTAATACTTCCCGCTAAACGGGTGTTCTGTACCTTTCTGACGACATACTGTGTATACGTCATCAGACAACCCGGATTTCCATTCCTCATCGGATTTGTCGATCTTTCTCATAACCCGTTTCCTGTGCCGTCAATAACGATTCCATGATGATCAAAAAAGGGAAGCAGATGCTTCCCTTTATCAATGAATAATAATTATCACATTTTTGTTTAATAGCCACCTTTTCTGGTACTTTGCGGCAAACCTGCAATTTTACGACCCTGTTTGGATGGCATCGCAGGAAACATCTCATACATAACCTTGGAAGATACCTTCTCTCCCCAGATTTTCCCCATGGCTTTTAAAATACCACGCTCGTTTGGTTCATTGCCGGCATTGTTGATGTGTTCATCGCGTAAATACTTAATGACATCCCAATGCCTTTCAGTCATTTCTATACCTTCATCCCCGGCCAGGATCTTCCCTACGTCCTCATTCCAGTCACCTGCATTTATCAAGTAGCCGTTATCAGTAGTCTCAATTATCTTGCCATCAACTTCAATTGCCATTACTGTCTCCTGTAAATTCATACAAAAATTTTAGCCCATATATCTCACCAGGATGGTGTGTCGTTGCTTGATCTTTTATTTAATAGCGAATTTTCTTCTGTCTGAAATCCGGTCCGCATTCCACCCCCTCAGAAAACCCGTTGTAAAATCAAAGATCAAGCGACAATCCCGCCCTCTGATGAAATGTGCAGGCTTCTAAATCGCAAAAAATATCGGGTATTCTAATAAAAACCGGGGCTTTCGCCAAGCAAATTATATTAACAGAAGCCTAAGGAACATCTGATCAATTCATGAACTCGCATCTTGCACTCAGAAAACCCGGCTTCTGTGTTGCGAATCTTCGCAATAACCTGCTATTACGTGCGATTCGACGCCTTGAATCTGTATTTTCCGAGCACAATCTGCTTCGTCCAGAATTAATCAGAGGCTCCCTAATAGTCTTCTTCGGCTTCCATAACCGGTGCAATTCCCTTATGAGGGATGAATAAACCGCAGCCAAGCTTGCGACCTTCCCCAAGACCATGTTGCTGCACCTTGACCGATTCCTCAGGCTTTAGCTCCGCCAGCATCATGCTTCGTGTGTGGATGTCACCATGGTGTCCCTGGAGGGTGTGAGTTTTACCGCACAACAACTTGGATGGCTCGACGTCAAGCTTGTGTAATTCGGCATATACCCGACCTAAAAATTCTTCCTCGGTTTCTGTTTCCATAGAGACAACATAACGCGAAAACAGGGTGCTTTGTGTGCTCAATGGCTTGACCGAACTGATGCCCACTTCAATGGTATGGCCATCAATATCAAGTACGGCACCCTTCAATTCAGACGCCTCACCCAGTCTCTCACTGGGTAGCCTCAAGGTCAGTCGTGTTCGCCTGGACAGATACAAAAGTTCATTGCGGGGATCTTCCGGCCGTTGCCAGCCATTGCCGGACTCGGCGCCATGTAACAGGTGTATCCCTGCCATTTCCTCCTCCGCAATCCAGGGTAAGGCCCGATGGATGGCCATAGACAGTGATCTGGCATGTTCAAGTGGCAGGCATTTACAGTTTATCCTGAATACCAGATCCACAATGTCATCAGGGACCTGATAGGGTTTTGATGTTTTTTTATCGCTCCAGTACATGACAACTAGTTTACCGGTAACACCTGCTGCAATTCTTCACGATCGAACCACCAATCATCCTGCACCAGGACATCAACTACATTTCTGAGCCTGACCAGAAATTTTGATGGATCATTCAGCTCCAGTTTTTCTATCCAGGAATCAAACTGCTTCTGTGTATCAACATCACTGTGTCGGCGTGAGACCTGTCCGAGCATCTGGTTTGTAAAAAACATTAAATTATCTTTATTGTCTTCATCTGCACGTAAATCAGCTATGTAGGCCGCCGTTGCTGCCGCGACTGCGGCCCCGTCTGCATCGTCTGGGGTTTCTTCGATAATATGCTGTAACATTGCAACGGTTAATTCAGGATCGATTGGATAGGTCACTGCAAGCCAGATACCCTGCCCCAGCGCACTGAGAGAACTATCCTGCTCTGATAAAAACATGACATCACAGGCATCAACAGCCTTTTCCCACTCACAGAACTGCAAAAATACATCAAAGACACGCCTGGCAATTCCCCAGGATGCCTCACTTCTGTCAAGGCCTGTCATTAAACGTGCCATCTGTAATTCGATAAACGCCTTGTCAACCGGGCTTGCATCATCCTTGAGTTCTTTATAACGATCTTCCAATGCAATCAATTGTGACTCAATTCCGGCCGTTGCGATGTCGTTATCATCGCCCTCATCTTTCCCGATGATTATACTTTCATCCAGGTATTCCATCATAAAATCTTCCCGTTTAAATGCTCAGCCGCTAATTAAATGCGGCCTCCAGTCGGTCTTGCCAATCTTCAGGGGTATCCGGGTACTCAGGTTTTACATCCATCTGAAAATGAATTTCACCTGCTTTTGCTTTTTCGGTAATCAGATTCTCCAATTCTGAAAAAGACTCTGTTTCAAAATTTTCAAGCATGACTTCACTTAAAAATAACATGACTTGCTCCTCACTCTACAAACCTCTCGCTACCCTGAAAACCAACTTATATGTGAATATATTATACCTTAATCAATTACTAATATATAAGTAATTTAGTCGGATTTTGCCACCAGAACAGGGTGAAATCAATAGATTACACAATTATATAATGGATATTATGCCGTTTTGCCGGAAATTTGACCCAATTTATTCCTTATATGATACAAATACCGACCGTGTAACTGAAAAAGCACATTAGAATCTTCTTATTTTTTATTACCGCTGTGATATAATTCGGCGCCAGTGAATTATGGCTGAACAGACTTCACCTGTTATTTAAACAAATAATCGTATACCCCATTGTGGATATAAGATTTTCACACAAACACCCCATCGGCAGGGTATGACTGGGTGGTAATTAGGCACTAGAATTCTGCAATCAGTTTGCTGGATAACTTTTTACCGGGCCGGGCTGCTTTGACAGAGTGAATAATTTCCCGCTTGGGTTGCAAACAAACAAGGTTTAACACTGGTCGGACTATTACGTCTCACTGCTATGGTCTGAAATATTTTTTAAAGTAATTACTTTTAACAATTAATTTTTTAAACTGAAGGAGCATACACAATGGTCAAAAAGTATGAAACTCCCATGCTTGACACACTGGAAGAAGGCAAATGGCCAAGTTTTATTACTGGTATCCGCCGTCTTGCTAATGAGCATCCAAGTGAATTTATCCAGGACATGAATCATTCGCTGCTGGGTCAGCTGGAACACTCTTATGAAACACGTAAGGGTTATTGGAAGGGTGGCACAGTATCTGTATTCGGATATGGCGGAGGCATCATTCCTCGTTTCTCTGAAGTGGGTGATGCATTCCCGGCATCAAGGGAATTTCATACACTCCGTATAATGCCCCCTGCTGGTAACTACTATTCTTCTGCCATGCTGCGTCAACTGGCAGACGACTGGGAAAAATACGGTTCAGGGCTGGTCACTTTCCATGGTCAATCCGGTGACATCATGTTTATCGGTACCAGCACCAAAAACACCCAGACGTTTTTTGATGAAATCAATGAATACGGATGGGATCTTGGTGGCGCAGGCCCTGCTGTACGTACCTCAATGTCCTGCGTAGGTGCTGCACGATGTGAGCAATCCTGTGCCAACGAGCAGAAAATCCATCGTCTACTGGTTAATAATTTCCTCGACGATATGCACCGCCCCGCCCTTCCATACAAATTCAAGTTCAAGGTCTCTGGCTGTCCAAATGACTGCGTGAATTCGATTGAACGTGCTGACATGGCTATCATCGGTACATGGCGTGATGACATGATTGTTGACCAGAACGAGATCAAGGCATACGTTGAAAAGAAAGGCCGTAAATACATTATCGATAATGTTGTCAACCGCTGTCCTTCACAGGCCCTGTCCCTGAACGATGATGATACTCTCGATGTGGACAACCGCAACTGTGTACGCTGCATGCATTGCCTGAATGTTATGCCCAAGGCATTGTCTCCAGGTAACGACAAAGGTATCACCATGTTGATGGGTGGCAAACGTACACTCAAGATCGGTGACCTGATGGGAACTGTAGTTATTCCATTCATGAAACTGGAAACTGACGAAGACTACGAACGTCTGGTTGAAATTGGAGAAGAAGCGATTGACTTCTTTGCTGAAAATGCACTTGAACACGAGCGTACAGGTGAAATGATAGAACGAATTGGCCTGGTTAACTATATGGAAGGCATCGGTCTTGAAATTGACCCCAACATCGTCAGCAGTCCTCGTCAAAGTTCATATATCCGTCTGGATAAATGGGAAGAGGAAGCTGCGAACTGGAATAATGCTCAGACAGAAAAAGCCAGTTAAGCATTGACAAAACAAAGTGGGGTGTCGCTTGGTTGTCACCCCGCCTTTAACTAATCTAGTCTGTAGGAATTTTGGAGGAAAATATGTCTGAAACAACAACTCCGCGTACGCCAATTGAAAGCGGTTGCCCGGATGGCTTCCAGTACATGCATCCCGTTATGGTCAAGAATTTTGGTAACTGGTCTTACCATGAAGATCCACAACCAGGTGTTCTGTTACACGTAGCTAAATCCGGTGACAAAATCTGGACTGTCCGTTGTGGTACACAGCGTATCCTGGATCTGTTCTCACTGCGTAAACTGTGTGATATTGCTGATGAATATGCTGATGGTTTCATCCGTTTTACGATTCGCAGCAATGTTGAATATATGGTTGCAAAGGAAGAGCAGGTTCAACCACTGATCGACGCCATCACAGACGCCGGATTTATCGTCGGCGGTACCCGTAACTCTGTTGCAATGATCTCCCACACACAGGGCTTTATTCATTGCGATATTCCTGCTACTGATGCATCCGGCGTCGTCAAGGCCATGATGGATGAACTGGTTGATGAGTTTAAGGGCTGGAACATGCCTAACCGTGTTCATATCGCGACTTCATGCTGCCAGATCAACTGTGGTGGCCAGGCTGATATTGCGATCAACATTCAGCACACCAAACCACCCAAAATCAATCATGACCTGGTTGCCAACATATGTGAGCGTCCCTCGGTTGTTGCTCGCTGTCCGGTTGCGGCAATTCGCCCTGCACTGGTTAATGGCAAACCTTCACTGGAAGTAGATGAGAAGAAATGTATCTGTTGTGGTGCATGCTTCCCACCCTGTCCTCCAATGCAAATCAATGATGCAGAACACTCCAAGCTGGCTATCTGGATTGGCGGTAACCACTCCAATGCACGTAGCAAGCCAAGCTTCCAGAAACTGGTTGCGGCTGGCATCCCGAACAATCCTCCACGCTGGCCGGAAGCTACTGCCATCGTCAAGCGTATCCTGAAAGTTTACAAGGAAGACGCGAAGGACTGGGAACGCAT
>DRJK01000135.1 GCA_011052215.1 Gammaproteobacteria bacterium | reverse complement strand
TTCAGAAAAGTCAGGTTCATTAGTATTATCCCACCCATCGATTCCGCAGTTGACCGCTACACGGTTATGCAAAATGTATGAGATGACTGACAAAGTGATTCAACAGCCCATTTAATCCAAGGGTGACGATCGGTATTCCTGTCGCGGTCGTTGGTAAGGCAGGGTATGTCTGGACAAAAACCCGCAAGACCTTTCTCTTAGACTAATAAAACTCAATTATTTAACTATTATGCTATAATATTTGCAAATATTTAACATTTCGGCGTTTTAAATGGCTGTTAATCCCAAAAATTTGCATGAAATCGTCTTTTCCTCATCTGATCCTGTAGAGTCACGCCGTACAGGTGTGATGGTAAAAAACGGTGAGCTCAGGAAGATTGCCCCCAGAGTTTACACAACGTCGGCCGATGCCCCGGCGGATGTTGTGCGTCGAAATTATTTGAAAATTATCGGGCATTTATTCCCTGGTGCTGTTATTAGTCACCGTTCTGCACTAACGGGTGGACAACCTGAAAATAATATCGTTTATATTACGACCGGTCGTTCGGGCACGACAAAATTACCGGGCCTGACTATTCGCAGCTTGAAGGGCAGTGGCCCGTTGCCAGAGGATATGGCTGTTCCTGAAGGTTTATTTATTGCCAGTGAAGCCCGTGCATTACTGGAAAACTGCCAGGCTGCACGAAAAAGCAGGGATGGTATCAGGAAAACTGTGGATCGTAAGGTACTGGAAGATCGCATTGAAAAGCTGTGTAGAATAAGAGGAGAGGCGTTTTTAAATAAACTACGCGATCAGGCAAGACAGGTGGCAGTTAATCTGCACATGGATGCAGAATATCAGAAGCTTGCAAATATTATTGGCACCATACTGGGTACCAAAAAAGTGGCGTTGAAATCATTGGTTGCCAGGGCCAGGGCAGGCGGTGTGCCATATGACCCTGACCGGATAGTCCGTTTCAAACTATTACAACAGTACCTGTCGAAAAAAATATTTCCGCAATACCCTGCAAGCACAGAAGATGCATGGTGTAATGTTTCGTTCTTTGATGCCTATTTTTCGAATTTTATTGAAGGCACCGAGTTTGATGTAGACGTGGCAGCGGATATTGTTTTTCAGAATAAGCCGCTATTGCAGCGACCGAAGGACTCACATGACATATTGGGTGCGTATCAGCTTTTAGGTAATAAAAACGAGATGCAACAGTGTGCTGCTTCGGGTGATGAATTGGTTCGGCTTATTAAAACAAGGCACGCCATCATGATGAGTGGCAGGCCGGAAATAAATCCGGGTGAATACAAGGAAGAACGAAACCGCGCAGGTAAGACTGCATTTGTCGAACCGGAGCTGATAGAAGGCACATTGCAAAAAGGATATGAGTATTATTCCATGCTTAATGGGCCTTTTGCACGTGCTGCCTATATTATGTTTATGGTTACCGAGGTGCATCCCTTTGAGGATGGAAATGGCCGTGTCTCCCGCGCAATGATGAATGCCGAGATGATTTCTGCCAATCAGCAGCGTATTATTATTCCGTCCGTATACCGTGAGGACTATTTGCTTTCATTGCGCAGATTGAGTCGACAAGATGACCCGGCGGCTTTTACAAGTATGCTTGAACGTGCATGGCTTTTTACTGCTTTGGTTGATTTTTCTGATTATCAGAAAGCTTGCGAGATTATGGAAGGCTGTAATGCGTTTGGTGACCCGGCAGATGATGCGTTACGAATGCCTGATGAAGAAAAATAAATTCCACCAGGTAAATCAGTGCTTTTCCAGAATGACAGTGTTATTTATAACGTATCCGAATTGACTTATATGGCAATTCAGACACATAATAAATCATGAAATCTGATATTCAATTACGAGAGATTTTCCATTTCTGTTTTCTGGCGCAGTTACTTAAAATTTCCGACCCAAAGCTCTATGTGCTGAAGGGTGGGGTTAACTTAAGGTTTTTCTTCCACAGCCCACGATATTCAGAGGACATGGTTCTTGATGTATTGGCAGGCAGTGTAGCAACGCTGAAAAAAAACGGATACAAGATACTTAACAATGCGGCGTTTAAAAGGAGTCTGAGATCCTGCGGTATAGATGAAATAGAGGTAAATGAGCCTGCAAAGGCAAAGCAAACTGAAACAACACAACGATTCCGTGTAAGATTGATTACGCCATCGGGAGACCAATTACCAACAAAAGTGGAATTCTCCAGAAGAAACGGAAGAAGCGTATTATCAAGTAACGACTTGATCGATTCTGAAATTGCGAGATCCTGTAAAAAGATTGCCTTTCGTTGTCAGCACTACCCTGGCGAGGTGGCAGTACTGCAAAAGATTGAAGCGCTTGCAGGTCGATCGGTGGTTCAGGCAAGGGATGTATTTGATCTGGGCATTTTGTATGCGGATGGTTTTGCGAATGCAGCATTTATTTCACGATCATTGTCAAAGCAAGTCTTGACAAAAGCGCAACAAAATATCATTTCACTGGGTTATGATGACTTCAGCGGCCAGGTCATGGAATTTCTGGATGATGAAGAACGTGAAAACTATGATTCTGAAAAATATTGGGAGGAGTTACAGGATACAGTATTAGGGTTATGTTCTGATGAAGTTTAACTTTCTAAATTCCGAAGAATTTATTTTCTTTACTACCCGTGAATACGCATTTGCAGCTGATATATCCATATCCGCTGCATCCGGACAACTCAAACGACTGGAGAGCAAGGGTTTTCTCATTCGTGTGGTGCGAGGAGTATGGGCTAATTCAAATCATCCTTATTATAACCCCTTGGGTTGTGTATCTTATCTGATAGGTGAAGAACAGGGTTATGTTTCATTTTTAACTGCACTTCATCGTCACGGTATGTTATCCCAAATTCCGCGTACTATACAGGTGGCTACGACCGGGCATTCCAGAAAACTAAAAACACCCATAGGGGTGTTCGAATTTATTCAACTTAAGCCGGAAATGATGAAGGAAGGTATTGAATGGAGTGAAACGCGTGTTCCATTTCTTATGGCTGCACCGGAAAAAGCCCTCCTGGATATTTATTATATTGCGACCAGAAAGAAAAAACGCTTTTCAT
>DRJK01000134.1 GCA_011052215.1 Gammaproteobacteria bacterium | reverse complement strand
TGGCGGAGAGCGAGGGATTCGAACCCTCGATCGGGATTAACCGATACACCCTTAGCAGGGGCGCGCCTTCAGCCACTCGGCCAGCTCTCCGAAAACTTTTCTATCTCCGCTCCTGCTTCTTCAAGTTTTCAACTCGGCGCGCCAGGTCGCGCGTTATTCACTTACTTCGTTCGCTCACCCCTGATGAGATCTGCGGGCTAGAATAGCAAAATGCAGGACATAAAAAAATGCCCATGACCATATAATTACTGGTTTCATGGACATTTTTCTAACTACTTAATGGCTGGGAAAAGAAAACTATTCTTCTTTTGCAGCTCCGCTTTCATTTTCCTTCTGGATTCTGTCATATATTTCTTCGCGATGTACTGCTATTTCTTTAGGTGCATTTACACCGATACGAACCTGGTTTCCTTTCACACCAAGTACTGTCACGGTGACGTCATCTCCGATCATGAGGGTCTCACCCACACGTCGTGTTAAAATTAGCATTGCTTATCTCCTTAGCTTTACTTCAATCACTAAATAAATACAGTTTTTCAACTAACTATTCCTAATGCCTTTTATCGACAATATGAATAAAAACTGTAATCGCCAAATTTTTACCTACATTCATCCATTTATATCTTATTGTTTTATTTATAATACTATCCCTGCGATTGTTATTATAGCCTATACAGCCCTCACAAACTCCTAGGAATCAAGTGGTCTTTCAAGCTCGAAAGCCTCATGTAGCGCCCGTACACCCAGTTCGAGGTATTTTTCATCAACAACAACGGAAATTTTGATTTCCGAGGTCGATATCATACGAATATTGATGCCCTCATCGGCGAGTGTCCTGAACATGGTGCTGGCAATGCCGGCATGTGATCTCATGCCGACACCGACAAGCGATATCTTGATTATTTTGTTGTCACCTGCAACTTCACGTGCGCCCAGTTCGTCGGCCACTTTTCTGAGAATAATCAGGGCCCTGTCATAGTCATTTCGGTGAACAGTGAAGGTAAAGTCAGTTGAGGAGTCCTCGGCAATATTCTGGACGATCATATCTACCTCGACATTGCCATCGGCTATCGGACCAAGTATTTTCGAGGCGACACCCGGCTGATCCGGTACACCCAGAATAGTCAGCTTGGCCTCATCGCGGTTAAAGGCGATACCTGATATTATTGCTTGCTCCATACCATCATCCTCCAGCGTTATCAGTGTGCCTTCGCCTTCTTCAAACGAGGATAACACGCGTAACGGAATATTGTATTTACCGGCGAATTCAACTGACCGTATCTGCAGCACCCTTGAACCGAGACTGGCCATTTCGAGCATTTCATCGAAGGTAATCCGGTCCAGACGACGGGCCTCGGGCACGACCCTGGGATCGGTCGTATAAACACCATCCACATCTGTATAGATCTGACATTCTTCTGCATGCAGGGCTGCTGCCAGGGCCACTGCCGTGGTGTCAGAACCGCCACGACCGAGTGTGGTAATATTGCCATGCTCATCGACACCCTGAAATCCGGCAACCACGACTACACGACCGGCATTAATATCCTTACGTAAACGCGCACCATCGATGTCCTTGATCCGTGCCTTGTTATGGGCACTGTCGGTCAGGATACGGGCCTGTGACCCTGTATACGAAATGGCCGGGCAACCCAGTTTCTCCAGGGCCATACTCAGCAGGGCAGTGGCGACTTGCTCACCTGTGGACAGGAGAACATCCAGCTCCCTGGGATCCGGGTTTTCGCACACCTGCCTGGACAGTTCAATCAGACGATTGGTCTCACCACTCATCGCGGATACGACAATGATGACATCGTTACCTGCATCACGTGTGGCCTTTATTTTTTCTGCCACTTTTTCAATGCATTCGATGCTACCGACCGATGTTCCACCGTATTTTTGAACTAATAGCGCCATACTCGTCCAAACTTTACTCTTTCTACTGTAAAAGGCGAAGATTAAACACTAAAACGGGCTGTAAATAAAGGATTTTAGTCAACTTTTGGTAATTTTCGACGATAATCAGGCCAGTTGGCGGCCAACCCAGTCGGCCACCCCTGCCAGTGCGGCATCCAGCCCGGAAGGATCATTTCCGCCGGCCTGGGCCATATCGGGTCTTCCCCCGCCCTTGCCACCGACCTGCCGTGCCACTGTATTGACCAGATCACCGGCCTTGAGACGGCTGGTCTGGTCCTTGGTCACCCCGGCAATCAGGCTGACCTTTTCACCATTGACGGCAGCCAGAACAACCGCCGCTGAACCCAGCTTGTTTTTCAGTTGATCGACGGTATCGCGTAAGGATTTTGGATCGGCGCCATCCAGCCTGACGGCCAGTACCTTGACGCCCTTCACCTCGACGGCGGAGTCGCTCAGTTCACTACCCGCCGCGCTGGCCAGTCTGGACTTGAGTTGTTCGAGTTCTTTTTCCAGTTTGCGATTTTTAGCCAGTATTTGCTGAACCTTGTTTCCGGCATCTCCCGGACTGCCTTTTACCATCTGCGCGATCTGGCGCAGGCTGTTCTCTGTCTGCTCGACAAACTCCACAGCGGCCTGTCCGGTCAGGGCCTCGATGCGCCGGACACCGGATGCTATACCGCCTTCACTTGTAATCTTGAGCAGGCCGATATCCCCTGCCCGGTTAACGTGCGTTCCACCACAGAGCTCGGCTGAGAAATCACCGATCTTCAACAACCGCACTTCATCACCGTATTTTTCACCAAACAGTGCCATTGCACCCTCGGCCACCGCAGTATCGTAGTCGGTGACCCTGGTTTGCACTTCGGTGTTAAGCCTGATCTGTTCATTGACCATCGATTCGATGGCTTGCAATTGTTCCGCTGTAACGGGTTCAAAATGAGAAAAATCAAACCGCAGGCGATCGGCATTGACCAGTGAACCCTTTTGAGAAACATGACTGCCCAAAACTGATCTTAATGCCGCATGGAGCAGATGCGTGGCCGTGTGGTTCATTGCCGTGGCCTGACGCCTCGCCTGGTCAACCCGGGCCTGAACTGTATCGCCGACTTTCAGCCCGCCCTTCTCCATCGTGCCAATATGGATAACAGCGCCCGAGGCCTGTTTTTGAGTGTCCAACACCCGAAACAGGCTGCCTTCCACTTCCAGGTAACCTGCATCACCGGCTTGACCACCGGATTCAGCATAAAATGGCGTCCTGTCCATGACGACCAGTCCCTTTTCACCTGTACTGAGTTCCCTGACCTGCTCACCCTCCTTTACCAGCGCCGTAACACTGGCCACATCATCGGTATGTTCATACCCGCTAAACCCGGTTTTGCCTGCCAGCTCAACCTGTGAATGGTAATCAGCTCCAAACTGGCTGGCCGAACGCGCCATCTCACGCTGCTGATCCATTGCCTTTTCATAACCAGGCATATCCAGTGTCAGTTTTTTTTCGCGTGCAATATCGGCAGTCAGGTCGACCGGAAATCCGAATGTATCATACAATTTGAAGACTGTTTCCCCCGGGATAACGACCCCTTTCATTTGCCGGATGTCGGCCTCAAGAATCCTCATGCCCTGCTCCAGGGTCTCGGCAAATTTTTCCTCTTCCATTTTCAGGACACGTTTCACCTGCTCCTGCGCCTTGACCAGCTCGGGATAGGCCTCACCCATTTCTACGACCAGGGCATCAACAAGCCTGTAGAAAAACAGTTTTTTCTGGCCCAGCTGATAACCATGGCGAAGCGCCCTGCGAATGATACGACGCAATACGTAGCCGCGGCCCTCGTTGGAAGGCAGTACCTCATCTGTTATCAGAAAGGCACAGGCGCGAACATGGTCAGCTATCACCTTCAGCGAGTTATCGGTCAGGTCTTTACAACCCGTTACCTTGCCAGCGGCCTTGATCAGGTTCCGGAACAGGTCGATGTCATAGTTGCTGTGTACTCCCTGCAAAATAGCAGCAAGCCTTTCCAGCCCCATACCCGTATCCACAGAGGGCCTGGGTAATGGCACCAGCTTTCCTTCAGGTAAGCGGTCGTATTGCATGAACACGAGGTTCCAGATTTCGATATAACGATCACTGTCATCATCGGCAGAACCCGGTGAGCCGCCTGGCACATCTTCGCCATGATCATAGAATATTTCTGAACACGGGCCGCAAGGGCCGACATCACCCATCGACCAGAAGTTATCACTCTCATTCGTTTTACCGCCGGGCTTGTCGCCGATTCGGCTAAAACGGGCCGGATCAACCTTGATTTCATTCAGCCAGATATCAGCGGCTTCGTCATCATCTGCATAGATGGTAATCCACAATTTTTCAGCGGGCAGCTTTAAAACCACCGTCAGGAAAGACCATGCATAATGGATGGCCTCACGCTTGAAATAATCACCAAAACTGAAGTTACCCAACATTTCAAAGAAGGTGTGGTGCCGGGCGGTATAGCCAACATTTTCAAGGTCGTTGTGTTTACCACCAGCACGCACACAGCGCTGGGATGAACAGGCACGGGTATAGGCACGTTTATCAAGCCCCAGAAAAACATCCTTGAACTGCACCATCCCTGCATTGGTAAACAGCAGGGTCGGATCATTGGCCGGAACCAGTGGGCTACTGTCGACAACCTCGTGGCCTTGCTCCTTAAAATAATCCAGGAAGCGTTTCCTGATTTCGGCACTGGTCTGCATCAATGTAAAATACCTTGTCCCATCATGTATTCGTGCTGGTATTTTACCTGCCTGAACGGCGAAACAGAAGTCAAAAAATCCATAAATTCATTTATATACATGTCAGTCGAATTCATCCCCGTTAATACAATGTTGTATCTGCTCACGGGTAAATCCACGGTAATCGAGAAATTTTTTTTGTCGCCCTCTTTCCTCCCAGGTATCGGCAACCTGACCCTTGAACTTCTTCCCCCTGACTGATTCGGCCAGTTCCAGCCAGTCGATATCTGCATGATCAAGTCCCTGCTGAATAATGGTTTCATCCACACCCTTCTCGACCAGCTCCATGCGTATGCGCGATGGTCCGTAACCCTTGCCACTGCGAAAACGGATATAATGTCCGGTAAAACGTTCATCACTCTGGTAACCTGACTTGACCAGTTGGTCCAGCACGTCATCGATCAAGGCGACCTCGTAATGCCGACTGGTCAGTTTGCGGATGAGCTCCTGTCGGGAATGCTCTCGCCTGGCCAGCATCCCAGTGGCCGCATTCCAGGCCTCTTTTTGTCTTTCTGATATCATAAGTTATTGTATTTATTTCTTTATTTGAGCTGATACGGCCAGTCTGGTGATTTTATACAATTGGCAAATAAAATGCTCTCAAATATATGAATTATTTAAAATTTTAAACTAAACTTGGTAAATTCATATTAATCGCCATCAATACCTTTACGTTTACCATGAGCGAATACGAAACCAATAATAACATTATTGCGCAACCCGACATCGGTGAAATACAAGCCGAGTTGTTTATTCGCACCATGCCGGATACCTTGTATCGTGTAGACGCGAATGGCAGGCTCAATTATGTCAGTCCGTCTGCAGAACGACTTACCGGCTATACCTGCTCCGAATTAATTGGAAAACAGATTACCGACCTGTACGTGCGCCCGGAGGAACGTGGTGAATTTCTGGCCAGGCTCAAGGAATCCAATGGCATCCTGAATGACTATGAAACAGAGATCAGGCACAAGAGTGGGCATGGTGTCTGGCTGCTGATTAATGTCCGCGGTATTTTCGACAGGGCCAGACAGCTCATCGGCATTGAAGGGCTGATCCGTGATATTTCCAAACTCAAAAAAATAGAAAAAGAACTTCACCATGAAAAGGAAATGGCCCAGATTACGCTTAACTCCATTACCGACGGTGTCATCACGACCGACACAAACGGAAAAATTGTTTATATGAACCCCGCGGCAGAAAACATGACCAACTGGAAACGTGAACAGGCCCGGGGCAGGGATATTCAGGAAGTTTTCAGCCCACATGCGAGCGAAGGTGATCGCCAGATTGAACATCCGGCACTTTCATGTCTGAAATCAGGCGAGAATGTTATTGCGCCCTGTATCCGTTTACTGAAAAAAGACCCGCAGAGCGAGTATGCAATACGGGAAACCGCCTCACCTATTCACAACAATAACAATGAAATTATTGGGATAGTTCTGGTATTTCATGATGTTACCGAGGTTCGTGAAATGTCCCGGAAACTAAGCTACCAGGCGACCCATGACTCGCATACCGGGCTGATCAACCGGGCGGAATTTGAAAAACGCCTTGCCGGTGCCATCAAATCTGCCCATGATAAACAAATCCAGCACGTCGTTTGTTATCTTGATCTTGATCAATTCAAGGTTGTTAATGATACCTGCGGCCACATTGCCGGTGATGAACTACTCCAGCAATTGACCGGAACCCTGCAAACGCATGTACGTGAAAAAGATACATTTGCAAGAGTTGGCGGTGATGAGTTTGGTATCCTGATTGAGTGTTGCGGGCTTGAAAGTGGTATCAGAATTGCTGAAAGCATTCGCAAGGCAGTCAGCAACTTTCGCTTCTCCTGGGACAACAAGCTTTTCGAGGTTGGTGTCAGTATTGGCCTGACCCTTGTTGATCAGAACTCTCAGGATACGACAGAAATTCTGAGTACCGCAGATGCTGCCTGCTTTGTGGCAAAAGACATGGGGCGCAACCGGATTCATGTATTTCAGAAAGACGATGCCGCGATCAGCAAGCAGCATACAGAAATGCACTGGTCCCACAAAATCAAGCATGCCCTGGAGAATGATAACTTTGTCCTGTACAGCCAAAGGCTTCAATGCATTAATCACTCATCACATTCAGAACCTGTATACCACGAGGCACTGATCAGGCTGAACCAGGATAACAAGATCATCCCCCCTGACGAATTTCTGCCAGCCGCAGAGCGTTATAACCTGATGCAATACATAGACCGATGGGTTGTCAGGAACGTCTTTCAGAGATTAAGCACCATTGATAAAAAACAGGACAATCAGCATATCTTTGCAATCAATCTGTCAGGTACATCATTTACTGACAAGCGCTTTCTTTCCTATATGCTGGCTGAAATTGAGAATTTTAATATCAACCCCGCAATGATCTGCTTTGAAATAACCGAAACAGCGGCAATCTCGAACCTGGAACTGGCAAAGAGATTTATCCAGATTCTCAAAAATATGGGCTTTCATTTTGCCCTGGATGATTTTGGCAGTGGACTGAGTTCATTTAACTACCTCCAGTACCTGCCCGTTAATTTCCTGAAAATAGACGGTAACATTGTACGGGATATCCACAAAAATGATGTCAGCCATGCAATGGTCGAATCAATAAACAAGATTGGCCATGTCATGGGTGCGAAAACAATAGCAGAATATGTAGAGAATCAGGATATCCTCACCTGCCTGCAAGACATCGGTGTGGACTATGCACAAGGTTACCTGATTTCCAGACCTGCCCCTTTTGAGGATTTAGAAAAACCCTGATGTGTTGTCAACTTCTCGATATCTTTCGATTAATCAATATCCCGGGCAAAGTCCTCGTCGCATTACAAACCGAGCAATTATAAAGCGGCAGTAAACCGCTGCCACTTAAAACAGGCTGCTCGCTGAAAAAATTAAAAATAGAGTCTGCCTGGCAGGTTGAACATCTGATTTCTATCTCTTTTGGAAATTCCTTGTCTGTGATTATATCAACCATCTTTTCATCTGTATTGGCCTTCATAGCATTCTCGGATAATTCAACGGCAACACCGATCCGGTATTTCCCGGATGGCAAGGCATCGCACCAACGCACTTCTGCTGACAGGCCTTCTTTCATTCCTTCTTCAGATTGCTCCATTATCAATATCATTTTATCGCCTTTTTTCATGGCGCGATCAACATCAAATGCCAGACCTGACAAACTCATATCATAAACTGTTACCAACTGAAGGCTGTCGGCAAGATCATCTATACAGGAACCGGTTAATGACGAATAGAGCAAGGGGATACCTGCGCATGTATAACGCTCTTCACTGCGACGATTTTCATCTACCTCATCGATTTGATTTTCAGTTGAGCCTTCGTTCATGCCAGTCTCCTGATTTGATGCAATTTGCTTGCGGGGTGCCGGAAATAATCTCCAACGGCTTTTCAGCAAGGCCGTCAGGTTCACCCGGACACAAACTTCCCCGAATCGACCCTGACCCCGAATTAATTGAGCAAATTAATATAAAATGGTAATACCCAATAATTTTTGGCTATATAAATATATAGTATAAATACCAACAAAAAAAACCGGCAATACCGGTTTTTTTTGTTCTGGAACTGAATTATTTAATCACAATTAACATATCAAGCCTCTACCCCTTCTTTCGATGCATCCTTTTCAGGCGCCCCCTTCGCAACAACATCCAGTAACTTGCCCCGAACCAGTCCTTCAATTTCATCTGCCATTGCCGGGTTATCCTTCAGAAAATTACGGACATTGTCCTTGCCCTGCCCGATGCGGTCTCCATTGTAGCTGTACCAGGCACCGGATTTCTCGACGAAGCCATGCTGAACGCCCAGGCTGATTAGCTCGGCTTCACGTGAAATGCCCTCACCATAAAGAATTTCAAACTCGGCCTGCTTGAACGGTGGGGCCACCTTGTTTTTAACCACCTTGACGCGTGTCTCGTTGCCAATGACTTCGTCACCCTTTTTAATGGCACCGATACGCCGTATATCCATGCGCACAGAAGAATAAAACTTCAATGCATTGCCGCCGGTCGTTGTTTCCGGGTTACCAAACATAACGCCAATTTTCATCCTGATCTGGTTAATAAATATCACCATGGTATTGGATCGTTTGATATTACCGGTTAATTTTCGAAGTGCCTGTGACATCAAACGCGCCTGTAAGCCAACATGGTGATCGCCCATCTCGCCCTCGATTTCTGCCTTGGGCGTGAGCGCCGCAACCGAGTCGATGACCACAATATCAACGGCCCCGGAACGTACCAGCATATCGGTAATCTCCAGTGCCTGCTCGCCGGTATCCGGTTGCGAGACCAGTAACTCATCGACATCCACACCCAGTTTTTCTGCGTAGGTTGGGTCAAGCGCATGTTCGGCATCGACAAAGGCCGCCGTCCCTCCTGCCTTCTGGGCTTCAGCAATCACCTGTAATGTCAGGGTTGTTTTACCTGAGGACTCGGGCCCGTAGATTTCGATAACACGCCCCCTGGGTAAGCCACCAATCCCCAACGCAATATCCAGACCCAGTGAACCCGTTGATATCAAACCGATATCACGATTCACGCCGCCGTCCCCCATGCGCATCACAGAGCCCTTTCCAAATTGTTTTTCTATCTGGCCCAGTGCCGCGCTGAGTGCCTTTTTCTTGTTTTCGTCCATTTGTCTTCTCCAAACTGGTTTTGCTGAGTTTCTGCCTCGTATTTCATGCGTTATCCATGCTGGATAACACGATGTAGCCAACCTTAGGCTATATATCTGATGATGTCAATATTTTTTATCACATAAGTATTTTTTACTATATGCTATTTTGTATGGCGGTCTTGATATAGAGATTGTATAATTATTTCCGTGACTTAGAAAAGGACCATGCATGGCTTCATCCGGCAAAACATTGGCAGACATCAAATGGAACACGCGTCAGCGTCTTCAGTACATCGAACTGATGGCTTATTACACCGGCATCGTCACGCGGAGCGACATCGCAAGGGCGTTCGGGATATCCGATGCGGCCGCAACAAAAGACCTCAAACTGTATGGCGACCTGGCCCCGGACAACCTGGTTTACAAACATAATGTATTTGGTTTTATTCCCGGTATTTCCTTCAAGGAACTGTTCAATGAGCTGTCAGCAGAAAAGGTTTTAAAAATCATTGCCGAAAATACGCCTGTCACGGGCAGCCCGATAGAAAAAAACCTGATATTCGGGGTATCGGTCGAGGCATTGCCGCTGCCTTTGCGCTTACCCTCAAAACCGATACTTGCACAAATAATCCGGGCGCTGAAAAATCATAAAAAGCTGGAAATTGTCTACCGGTCACTATCGGAAAGGGAAAGTGATGAGCGCAGAATCATCGAGCCCCACTCGCTCGCCAACACCGGCCTGCGCTGGCATGCGCGTGCCTACAGCGTGGATACATTTGATTTTCGTGATTTCGTTTTGTCCCGTATCACGAAGGCCAGGGTCAGCGACGAACAAGCCGAGTCCAGCAGCATGTACGATGATGACTGGGTCGAGATTGTGACAATACACCTGGCGCCCCACCCGGGACTATCCGGAAAACAGCGGCTCGGTCTGCTGACTGACTACAAGGCAAGTGATGATCTGATACAAATAGAGGTCAAACGCTCACTGGTGGGGTATCTCCTGCAAAGGCTGTCGGTTGACACGACTGCCGATCATTCACTGAATCCGGGCGCGTACCAGCTGGTCGTTGCAAACAGGGATGAAATAGAACCGTTTGCCGGCTGGGCCTTTCTCTAGCCCGCATTTCTCACCACCATTCTACTGCGACGGCCCAATGGCACGCCCTGCTTGACTTTCACTCGGTCGGTCTGCTCAACATAGTGTCGA
>DRJK01000133.1 GCA_011052215.1 Gammaproteobacteria bacterium | reverse complement strand
TCCATGGCGGCTCGGCTGCCGCATCCGTGCGGCAGACGGTCTTGATCAGGCTTGCCGATTCCATGTCCTCACATTGTTATGTGCTTCATAAAATTAACGGGGCAACAGTGATGACAATTATAATTTCTCTGTACCCCCCTGAATTTTTTATATCAATATGTTATCGCTTCATTATTGTAGTTTTGTAATTCTTTGGCAACACGTACAGGTCAGGCTTTGACTTGTAATGTCTGTTGTAATCAACCAGCATCCGTTTCTTGCCGTTAACGTCAAACTGATATACAGGTAAACCAAACTGCATGGTACGTGATGGCGACAGAATATCATGGGCAATGAAACAATCATCCCGCAGCTCTTCAGGTGTCTTGTAGAGATTCTTCAGGTGCATCTCCGCCAATGTTCTCCTGAACTCACCCAGTGCGATGACTGCCTTTTTATGCAAGCCCTTCACCGCAAACACATCGGAACACAGTTTGTTGTTAACCAGTAGCTGAAAATGAATCGGAAACATGCCTTCAATCGACGGAATATCTTTATCATTCAGCTTGCGCGCATCCATCAGTAATTTTTTTTCAACCTTGACACTGGTCTTGACCGGCTTCAGTTTCATAATTGATTGCTCTTCGCGCAACACCGTATAGATAGTCCTTGTACTCCTGTCATAAAGGGTAAAGTCACTCTGCTCATAACCATCATCAAGACGCAGAAACTTGTCTGTTACCAGTACGCGGCTGGCATAGGGTTCAACACCGTTCTCGGATTCCTGATACATCAGCATTAAATCACCCTGCTTCTGATTATCGGTACTGGTGCTACAGCCTGCTATAAAAACCAGAGCGGATAAAACTGTAATAATAAATCTCTGCTTATTCATGATTACCTGCTTTTTTTCTTAACATTACTAATTCCGGTTCTGAAAAACCGGCCTTGATGCGCGCCTCTTCATGAAAAGGGCCTTTTACATGACCTTTCATATATTCATCCAGTAACTGCTCGAATGTTTGGACAGGGTCCAGCTCACGTTGTTTGCACAGATAGCGAAACCAGCGCGTGCCAATTTCTACGTGTCCAACTTCATCTCTTAATATAATTTCCAGCAATGACACGGTACGCAAATCACCGGCATTCCGCAATCTGTTCATTATCCCGGGTGTGACATCGAGACCCCTGGCTTCAAGTACACGCGGCACCAGTGCCATCCTTGTCATGACATCATGGTCTGTTTTGCAGGCCATTTCCCATAACCCGTTATGCGCGTTAAAGTCACCGTAATCACCTCCCAGTTGATTAAGCCTTTCACGCAATAACGCAAAGTGATAGGCCTCTTCATCGGCAACCTGCAGCCAGTCTCCATAGTACTCCTCTGGCATATTACGGAAACGATACACGGCGTCCCAGGCCAGGTTGATTGCATTGAATTCAATATGACAAATTGCATGCATCAGGGCCTTGTGCCCTTTTTCTGTATTGACGCTTCTTCTGGCCACCCTGGATGGCGGCACCAGTTGCGGTAATTCAGGTTTACCCGGCACAGGCAATGGCGCTGGAGTTCCGCCTGGCACAAAATCAACCAGGCCATCCCGCCACTGCCTGAAATAAAAATGAGTCAGCCGTACCTTCGTGTCCGGGTCGGTACAGTCCAGACACTGTTTTGCTATTTCAAAGAGAGAATGATTGTGCATAATCAAATAATTTCACTGCTAATGTCCCGTTAACTTTATGAAGCACATAACAATGTGAGAACATGGAATCGGCAAGCCTGATCAAGACCGTCTGCCGCACGGATGCGGCAGCCGAGCCGCCACGGATGGCATGTTTTGCGTGTCTTGATCCGGCTTACCGGTTTCATGTCCGGATTGCGGGTTAGCCCATAACTCACTTGCCACTTACATTTCAACTACATTCGCCATGGGTTAACGGGACAGTGATATAAGTTACGTTTTAACCGCTATCAGCAGATCCATCACATTGGTTCCGGTCGGGCCGGTTTGAACCAGGTCAGCACTGGCATAAAGAAAAGAGCCTGCGTCGGCATTGTTCAGGCAACGATTTACATCATAACCTTGCTGCTCTCCCCGAAAAACAGTGGCACCATCGATCAATGCACCACCTTCCTCACCCGGGCCATCAGACCCATCCGTAGCCATGACCAGAACAGTGATATTATCAGATCCAGCTATAGCCTGCGCTATAATCAGGGCCATGTGCTGACAACGCCCTCCCTTTCCAGGTGTTTCGGGCAACCTGACAGTACACTCGCCGCCCCAGAGATACACTCCCGGCCCGCCATTGATAAGTACACCAATAACCTCCGCCGACATCTCATTGATATCCCCTGTTAATTTTCCGGTTTTATTGACGGGCAACCCGTCAAGGCTGGATATTGCCTTAATCGCCATATCATTACTGGCGACGATGATATTGTCAGGAACGACACCGTCATAGCTGATTTCTGTCACAGGCAATCGATGTCCGCAGCCTTTCATAAACCATTCAGGTATAGACTGGTCTACCGACGGATCGTATTGTTCCGGAACCAGTAAACCCGAGCCTATAACCGAAACATCATCACCAGGCACATCGGAGATCATCAGGCTCTGCACGTTCCGATGCCGGCAATATTCCAGCAGCTTTCCACCTTTAATACAGGAGATGCGTTTTCTGATGTGATTAATCCTGTCGATACTGAAACCGTTTCCCAGTAATGCTGAAGTCAGTGCCTGCAAATCATGCAAGTGGATACCTTCTGGCAGCACCTCCACCAGACTGGATGCACCACCGGAAATCAGAAACAGGATATCCACATCTACCGGTACCTCTTCGAGAAATTGAAGCAAACGACTGCCTGCCTCAAGGCTACTTTCATCCGGAACCGGATGTGATGCTTGCAGGCATTTTATACGCCGGTCCTGCTGCAAGGCGGGCAACAGGTGATTGTATTTGGTTATTATTAAACCTTTTTGAACACATGCATCCCATTGCTCAAGCACCCCCAGCATCATTGATGAAGCTGCCTTGCCAATAGAAATAACCCGGACAGGCCGGGTCTGACTCAGGCCTTGCAGGTATTTCGCAACACAGACGCGGCCATTAACCCTGTCTATTGCCGCCTGATAAATTTCAAGTAACTGCGTGCGCTGCCTGTCCTGCAAGTCTATAACCCGCGCGCAAGATCATCTTTGATGTCGTCAACGGCCTCCAGGCCAACGGCAATCCTGATCAACCCGTCACTGATACCGGCCTGTTCACGCTCTTCAGGTGTCAGCCGGCCATGTGTTGTCGTCGCCGGGTGCGTAATGGTCGTTTTGGTGTCACCGAGGTTGGCCGTTATTGACAACAATCTGGTTGCATCAATAATTTTCCATGCGGCCTCTTTTCCACCCCTGACTTCAAAGGACAAAAGCCCACCGGGTGCCTTCATTTGTTTCTGTGCCAGTTCGTATTGAGGGTGCGATCGCAGCCCCGGGTACCAGACCCGTGTTACATTCTCCTGTTGCTCGAGCCAGGTGGCAATGCTTGCAGCACTCCGGGAATGTCGTTCCATTCTCAACCCCAGGGTCTCCAGTCCTTTCAGAAATACCCATGCATTAAAGGGACTCATGCTTGGACCGCAGGTTCTCAGGAAACCATACACATCGGTGCCAACGATTTCCTCACTGCCGACCACGGCCCCGCCAATGCACCGGCCCTGGCCATCCAGATATTTCGTAGCAGAATGAATAATAATGTCTGCACCCATATCCAGTGGTCTCTGCAAGGCAGGCGTGCAAAAACAATTATCCACGGCCAGCAGGCAATCGTGTTCGTGCGCCACTGTGGCCAATGCATTGATGTCTGCAATTTCTGTTAACGGATTTGACGGGGTTTCAAGAAACAGCAGCCGGCTATCCGGCCTTATGGCATTGCCCCATGCCTGCAGGTCTGACTGGTCAACATACGTTACTTCAATGCCGAATTTGGCAAGATAATTATTAAACAGAATAACGGTACTGCCGAATATACTACGTGATGATACAATGTGGTCACCCTGTTTAAGCAAACCGGCGCAGGTCGAATAGATTGCCGCCATGCCTGAGGCCGTTGCCACACAACGTTCACCGCCCTCCAGTGCCGCCAACCTCTGCTCGAAGGTACGCACTGTCGGGTTGGTAAACCGCGAATAGATGTTCCCGGGATCTTCCCCGGAAAACCGCGCCGCCGCCGCCGCCGCACTGTCAAACACGTAACTGGACGTTGTAAAAACAGGTTCGGAATGCTCGCCTTCCGCAGTCCGTACCTGCCCCGCCCTGACCGCCAGGGTATCCAGTTGAAATTTATTTTCAGGTTTTTCAGGCATTGTCGTCTCCGTTTCAATCTGGATCTGTCAGTTAAATATTATGCTACCAGGTACAGGCAAACATAAAAAAACCCGCATCAGCAATCGCTAAAGCAGGTCCGCCACGCTTTAGCTGTATTTATATAGCGCCCGCAAGCTGATGCTCAAATCGGCGCTGTAACCATAGAGTAGGAAATGTTTACAGACTTGTCAACAGGAAATCAGCGGGAATTATGCATATCAATGAGCACGGGTTCAATGCTTTCATCTGTTTCGCCGATTTCCGTCATATCGGCCTCATCCCTTTTAGCACTATCATTTCGCTGCCGTTCCAGTTTATCCAGGTATTCCTCGGTAATATCACCGGTGATGTATTTGTGGTTAAATACCGATGAATCAAAGCGCCTGATTTTCGGGTTCCCTCTGCTTACTGCCTCTTCAAGGGCCTCCAGATCCTGGAACACCAGCCAGTCAGCACCAATCAGCTCACCCACCTCGTCCACTGTACGATCATGCGCGATCAGTTCCCGGGCCGAAGGCATGTCGATACCATAGACATTCGGATATTTGACCATTGGCGCCGCTGATGCAAAATAAACCTTTTTCGCACCCGCTTCGCGGGCCATTTGAATAATCTGTTGAGACGTTGTTCCCCTGACAATGGAATCATCAACAAGGAGTACGACCTTGTCCCTGAACTCCAGGTCAATGGCATTCAGTTTTTGCCGTACAGATTTCTTGCGCATTTTCTGGCCCGGCATGATGAATGTCCGGCCAATATATCTGTTCTTGATAAACCCTTCCCGGTACTTGATACCCATGGAGTTGGCCAACTGTAATGCAGAAGTTCGACTGGTATCAGGAATCGGTATAACAACATCAATATCATGATCCGGTCTTTCACGCAGTATCTTGTCCGCCAGGGATTCACCCATTCGCAGCCGAGCCTTGTAAACAGAAATATTATCGATAATTGAATCCGGCCTTGCCAGGTAGACATATTCAAACAGGCAGGGTGTATTGACCGGATTTTCTGCACACTGGTGGGTGTAAACCTCACCTGCCTTGTTTATATAGATTGCTTCACCTGGCTCGATATCCCGAATGAGTTCAAATCCAAGTGTGTCCAGGGCAACACTCTCGGAGGCAATCATATACTCGGCTCCATTGTTGGTATCACGTTTACCAAACACAACGGGGCGTATACCATGAGGATCCCTGAAGCCCACTACGCCATGACCGGTAATCAGGGTGACGACGGCATACCCGCCCCGACAACGACGATGTACACCTTTTACGGCTTCAAATATATCTTGCTCATCAATCGTGTGTTTGGCCTGATGATGCAATTCATGTGCAAAAACGTTTACCAGTATTTCAGAATCAGACTCGGTATTGATATGACGCAGGTCTTCGCGATAAAGATCATTTTTCAGAGATGCGGCATTGGTAAGATTGCCATTATGTGCAAGTGAAATACCGTATGGTGAGTTAACATAAAAAGGCTGGGCTTCGGCAGAACTGGAACAGCCCGCAGTAGGATAGCGGACATGGCCGATCCCCATTGTCCCTTCAAGCTGGAGCATATGACGGGTATGAAAAACATCCCGAACCAGGCCGTTATCTTTCCTCAGATGCAGGCGATTATTATCGTCACAGGTCATAATACCGGCAGCATCCTGCCCACGATGCTGTAAAACGGTTAATGCTTCATAGATATATTGATTAACCGGGTTCTGGGAGACAATGCCTACGATACCGCACATAACGACACCTTGATCTGTATTGACAGTTCATCAGGGGCCTGCCGGAATCCATGCCTGCAAACCTGCGTTCAAAATACAAAATTCCTGGCCACGTCCGGCGGCAGAAAATCACGTATCCAGATGGCCA
The DNA here is from genome assembly GCA_011052215.1 of Gammaproteobacteria bacterium. Classification (GTDB taxonomy): domain Bacteria; phylum Pseudomonadota; class Gammaproteobacteria; order JAADHQ01; family JAADHQ01; genus JAADHQ01. Next base: position 12,048 of record DRJK01000133.1, on the reverse strand, counting down.
TCTCCTGGAATCGTGCAATAAACATGGACTCCTGCCACCAGGATTCATGGGATAATTGCGGTATCCCGCCGAGCATCACCAGAATGCCTACCAGCAAAAGACCACGCCCGATACCAAAAAGTACACCCAGTACGCGATCCGTACCACCCATGCCGGTCTTTTGTACCAGTTGCCCGATAATGTAATTGATCAGGGCGCCGACCAGGAGCGTCACCAGAAACAGCACTGAAAAGGCCACCGTGAGCCGGATCGTCGGGGAAGAAATCAAACCTTCCAGCATGGGAACAAGCCTGTCTGAAAAACTGATTGAAACCCAGAACGCCAGAATCCAGCTGGCCAGTGAGACCGCTTCACGTACAAAACCCCGAAACAGACTGATAATGGCCGATAGAGTAATGATAACCAGTATAGCTACATCGACCCAGTTCATAAATAACAAACACCTTTCAGTTGAGGAAAACGCATTCTATCAGACGCACCGTTTTACTGGAATGCAATATGAACCAAATAACGGCTGGCGGCCAATGCATTAATTTTATAGACAGATAATCATACCTTAAAAATTAATCATTAAAATCAAGTGGATACCTGCCTGTCAAACGCCAGCTCAGAGATACCGTGTTACGAACCCTTTGACGCCTTCGGTCTTGAGTTTTTTTGACAGGGAATCAATTTGATTTCGTTTATACAACGGGCCCACCCTGACACGGTACATCTTCTGCCCCGTCCGCCCTTTTACCTTTTCCACAAATGCCTTGTATTTTTTTTTACGGAGTCTGTCTCGTAACATGAAGGCCTTTTTCGCATCCGTGAAACTACCCACCTGCACAACCCATGGACCCGCATCGACCTTGTCAGGTTTCCTGTCGGCAACAGACGGGGTTTTCGGCATAGCAGGCCGACTGGATACAACCGGTATGCTGGCGGATTTAATCTCTTTTGTTACTTTGGCGGGTTTCTTTTTTATCGCAGTAACGGCTGGCGCCTGCCTGGTAATTATTTTTAGCGGTTTCTTTACCCGCTTCGGGACTTCTTTTTTCCGGACGGGTCTTTCCTCGGGCAACCTCAGAACAATTTCTGAAGTTTTCGATCCGCCCCTGTCCGCCACCTTGTCTTCAACGACAAAACCGGGGCTGGATACAAATCGGGGCTTGGGTGCCGGAGGTATTTTTCTTAGCTGCCTTTCACCGGCGCCATCAAGTAACATAGGTATAAAGATGATACCCAGCGCAATGATGACGGCCGCACCCACCAACCTCTGTTTTAATGCATGCTCCACTCAAATTCCTCAGCCGAACTATTAGGTTAATTCTACACGATAAACCATAAGACAACCATGTTAGCCGGGTTCAGCCCCGTCCAGTGCCCGTTTGAAGCTGGCGGAATTCATGATGCCTTCGACCGTATAAAAAGAACCACATGCCAGTACACAATCTTCTGGCCCGGCCTTCATGATGGCCTGATCCAGTGCCGTGGCAGGGCTTTTAGCAACAATAAATTCATGAATACCGACGGTCTTTAAACGTTCACCCAGTTCCTTTGCACTCAGCCCCCTGGGGGCATCTACCGAAACAACATACCAGTGTTTAACGAATGGCATTAATAGCGTCGCAACCCCTTCAACGTCCTTGTCTTTCAGCATACCCAGTACAACACTGACATTCCCCCGAGTTGTGAACAGTTTGATGTTATCAACCAATGCCCTGACAGCCTGCGGGTTATGGGCGACATCCAGGATAACCGGCACCCTGTAGTTTACAATCTGAAAGCGTCCGGCTAATTGAACGCATAACAGCCCCTGTTTGATATGTTCCCGCCGCACCGGCAGACGTTGAGACAGACATTCAAGCACCATCAAAACTGCAGACGCATTGTATATCTGATGCCTGCCACGTAGTGCCGGTATTGGCAGGTTTGATCGGGTTTGCCCCGCACCTTGCCAGTTCCATTTATGCTGTTCCTGCTGAAAATAATAATCCCTGCCCTGAATAAAACAGGGCACCCCCGTCTGCCGTGCAGCTTTAAGTACGCTATCGGGTAAACTCTGCTGTGCGCAGACAGCGGGTTTACCCGCACGAAATATACCTGCCTTTTCCCTGCCAATCTGCTCACAATCTGTCCCCAGCCATTCCTGATGATCAAGACCAATTGATGTCAGCAGGGCAACATCAGCATCGATAATATTGACTGCATCCAGCCTGCCGCCCAGACCCACCTCAAGGATCACCACATCCAGCCCCGCCTGATCGAAACAGCTAAGGGCGGCCAGGGTTCCAAATTCAAAATAGGTAAGGGATGTTGTATGACGCGCCTGATCCACTGCCTCGAATGCCAGACAAAGTTGCCCGTCATCAATCTCCCGACCTTGCAGACGTATGCGTTCGGTGTAGCGGATGATATGTGGGGAGGTATAACAACCCACCTTGTAGCCCGCCTGGATGATAATGGATTCAAGCATGGCACAGCAGGAACCCTTGCCATTGGTTCCTGCTACTGAAATAACGGCCGGTTTAAACGAACCCTTGTGTAGCCTCTGCCAGACCTCAGATACCCTGTCCAGACCCAGATCAATCTTGCTCGGATGCAATGTCTCCTGCCAGTCAAGCCAGGCATTAAGGGAATTAAATCTCATGTTTTTTCGCGACCACGGATCGCTCCTGCTTCTTTCATATTCTGTGGGAACGATCCATGACCACAAAATATTGTTTAGCAAAACACGTGTATTAGTTAGGCCAGGAGAATAAAACCTGCGACAACTCAAACCTCTGCGTCATCTATGGTAATAAACAGTTTTTTCAGGCAGGTTGTTTTTGTAATATAGATAATATTTTTGCAAGCCTGTCACGCATCTCACCGCGACTGATGATCATGTCAATCGCACCGTGTTCCAGCAGAAACTCACTGCGCTGAAAACCCTCCGGCAGGGTTTCACGTACTGTCTGTTCAATCACCCTGGGGCCGGCAAAACCGATCAGTGCATTGGGCTCGGCGACATTCACATCACCCAGCATGGCCAGGCTGGCCGAAACTCCTCCCATGGTCGGGTCCGTCATGACGGATATAAAGGGTATGCCCATCTCCGACATGCGTGCCAGCACCGCACTGGTCTTGGCCATTTGCATCAGCGACATCAATGCCTCCTGCATACGTGCGCCGCCACTGGCAGAAAAACAGACCAGTGGAATTTTTTCGCTGATGCAGATATTGGCCGCACGCACAAAGCGTTCACCCACTACCGAACCCATTGAACCACCCATAAAAGAAAATTCGAAGGCCACGGCAACGAGTGGATGCATTTTCAGGCTGCCCTTCATGACCACCAGGGCATCCTTTTCTCCGGTTTTTTTCTGGGACTGACTGATGCGGTCCTTGTATTTTTTAGTGTCTCGAAACCGGAGGGTATCAACAGGCTCGATGTCTGCACCGATTTCTTCACGCCCTTCGGTATCAAGGAAAATATCCAGCCGATGCCTGGCACCGATGCGCATATGGTGGTCACACTTCGGACAAACATCCAGTGCGCGTTCCAGCTCGCTGCGGTACAGGATGGCACTGCATATATCACACTTTGTCCACAGCCCTTCCGGGACCGTACGCTTTTCACCTGCATTGCCGTCCCTGCTGATACGCGACGGCATCAATTTAGTAAACCAGCTCATGTCTTGATCATTTCTCCAGCCACATCGTTTGAATCAATCTATTTATCCAGCGCCATTCGCATGGATTGCAACAGTGCCGAAACTTCACTAACAATAGCATCTTTATCGCCTGCATTGTCTGCAACACGTCTGATGATGGCACTGCCGACAACGACCGCATCGGCTACCTTGCCAACCTCGGCCGCGCTGTTTGCATCATTGATCCCGAATCCAACGCCGATGGGCAGGTTTGTGGATTGACGGATCTCGGCCACCTTGTCTGCAACAGACGCTACCTCCAGATTGGCGGCACCGGTAACACCCTTTACAGACACATAATATACAAATCCGCTTGCACTTGTACAAATAGACCTGATACGTTCCCCGCTACTGGTCGGGGCGATGAGATAAATGGGGTCCAGTTTGTGGTTTTTTAGTGCCACCAGAAAATCACGGGATTCCTCAGGCGGTATATCCACAGTCAGCACACCATCCACGCCTGCCCGGGCTGCGGTATGTGCGAAATGCTCATAACCCATGACCTCCACCGGATTCAGGTATCCCATTAATATGACCGGTGTATCATTATCCCGTTGGCGAAATTCCTTCACCATCTCGATAACATTCTTCAGGCTGATGTGATGAACCAGTGCCCTTTCACTGGCCGCCTGTATGACCGGGCCATCCGCCATCGGGTCGGAAAAGGGGACACCCAGCTCCAGCAAGTCTGCGCCGGCCTCAACCATTGCATGCATCAAGGGTACTGTCACCGATGGCTCGGGGTCACCCGCTGTCACATAAGGTATCAGGGCAGTCCTGTGCCGTTTTTCCAGGTCTGCAAACCGGCTTTTAATACGGCTCATACCGTCATCCCTTCGAGGGTTGCCACCGTGTGGATGTCCTTGTCACCCCGGCCGGACAGGTTTACGATCATGACCTGATCCCGACCCATGGTGGGTGCCAGTTTGGCCGCATAGGCCAGTGCATGGCTCGACTCGAGTGCAGGCATGATGCCTTCGATGCGGGTTAACTGGTGAAATGCCTGCAGGGCCTCATCATCATTGATGGCGACATACTGCACTCGACCAATGTCCTTGAGCCAGCTGTGTTCCGGCCCGACACCGGGGTAATCCAGTCCGGCTGAAATGGAATGGGTTTCGATGATCTGGCCATCGTTATCCTCCATCAGATAGGTGCGGTTGCCATGCAGCACACCGGGTCTGCCTGCACAAAGTGGTGCGGCATGATGGCCCGTGTCCAGGCCGTTACCGGCCGCCTCGACACCATAAATAGTTACATCCTTATCGTCCAGAAACGGGTAAAATAATCCGATCGCATTGGAACCTCCGCCCACACAGGCGATGATGGTATCGGGCATACTGCCTTCCATCTCCTGGATCTGCTCACGTGCCTCGCGGCCCAGTATGGTCTGGAAATCCCTGACCATCTGTGGATAGGGATGCGGACCTGCCACGGTACCAATGATATAAAAAGTATCATCCACGTTGGTTACCCAGTCGCGCATGGCTTCATTGAGTGCATCTTTCAGCGTTCTGGAACCGGATTCAACCGGAATCACTTCCGCCCCCAGCAGACGCATGCGATATACATTTATGGCCTGGCGTTTAATATCTTCGGAGCCCATGTAAACGACACATTCCATGTTCAGTCGCGCGGCAACAGTGGCCGTGGCGACACCGTGCTGACCGGCACCGGTTTCTGCAATGACCCGTTTTTTACCCATGCGTTTGGCCAGTAGTGCCTGGCCAACCGTATTATTGATCTTGTGGGCACCGGTATGGTTCAGGTCTTCACGTTTCAGATAGATTTTTGCACCGGCCAGTTTTTCAGACCACTGCCGGGCAAAATACAGTGGCGATGGCCGGCCGACAAAATGTTTGAGATCATAATCCAGTTCAGCAATAAATTCCGGATCATGGCGATACCGTTCATATGCCTCGCGCAATTCAGCCAATGGTGACATTAATGTTTCGGCGACAAACATTCCTCCGTACACGCCAAAATGCCCACCGGCATCCGGCATATTGGTCAGACTCCCTGCCTGCATTGACTGTTCATTCATTTTCGACACAATTGACTCCTCTGATGAAGGCCTCTATTTTACCTTCATCCTTTAACCCTTTCTCTTTTTCAACACCGCTGCTGACATCCACTGCATAGGGTTTCACAACCTTGATGGCCTCGATGACGTTATCTGCATCAAGCCCTCCGGCCAGTATAACCGGTAAAGGTAAATTTTTCGGTATCCGTTCCCAGTCAAATAACTCACCCGTACCACCAGAAACGCCTGCTCGATAACTGTCAACCAGCAAGGCCGAAGCGCCGGGATATTGTCTGCAACACGCCTGTAAATCCACACCCTCACGCATGCTGACCGCCTTGATGTATGGCTTGTTATAGCGCCCACATTCTTCAGCAGTTTCATCGCCATGGAACTGCAAAAGATCAATATCAAGCCCGGCCAAAACTGCTTCTACATAATTCCGATCGGCATCAACAAACAGGGCCACTGTTGTGACAAAGACTGGCAATACCTTAATGATTTCCCCGGCTTGCTCGATGGTAACCACACGCGGGCTTTTCTGATAAAACACCAGACCGATGGCGTCGGCCCCCATGCCGGCAGCCTGCACTCCATCCTCAGGACGGGTAATACCACAAATTTTAACACGCGTGCGCAATCATCGGCTCCAGTTTTAATTCATTTCCCGGCTGCTCAACCACCCGAACAGGCACCGCTAATAATATCAGCAATTTATATGCTTTTCCCGGGAAAACTATCTGGTTCCGGACAAGATTTGTTATCGTCTCTGTGCGAACGAGCCATGCCCGCGATTAAATATATTCGCGGGCATGGCTCGCCGACACAAGAAACAAGCTTGTGCATGGGGGAGGTGGCCAAAAGCCGTCTAGGCCAGCACCGGAGGGCGCGGTATTGCTGGCAGGGCAAACTTGTCGGGATACGCAACCGATACCAGATACAGACCCTGGGCCGGTGCAGTTATCCCGGCAATCGAACGATCCCTTGCTTCCAGTAATGCCTGCACCCATTGCGGCTCCTGTTCCCCTTGCCCGATTGCCAGTAATGTCCCGACGATATTACGTACCATATGATGTAGAAAGGCATTGGCTGTAACGTCAATGATGATGTATTCACCCTGTCTTTTGACCTCGATCCGGTGAATTTCACGGACCGCATGTTTGGCCTGGCATGCCAATGCACGAAATGAAGTGAAATCATGTTCCCCCGGAAAGTACCGGCATGCCTCTGCCATACGCACTTCATCAATCGCCTGATGACGCCAGCAAACCCGATGCTGATGAATGGCAGAGCGGCTCAACCGATTTAGAATAATGTAGCGGTAGCTACGTGCGGTCGCAGAAAACCGCGCATGAAAATCCTCGTCAACCTCTCTTGACCAGTTGATGTTTACATCTCCCGGCAGGTTGGAATTGCATCCCAGCACCCAGGATCTATCACTGCGTATAACATCGGTTTCTACGTGAACAACCTGGCCGAGTGCATGCACACCGGTATCCGTTCGACCGGCACACACCACGGCCAGTGGGGTATCGGCAACAAAAGATATTGCCTTTTCAACCTCATCCTGCACGGTACGACATCCCGTTTGCGACTGCCAGCCACAAAAATCCGCCCCGTCATATTCCACACCCAGTGCAATTCGCATAACCATTACTCTAAAATAAAAATATTCGCTGAAACACACTGCTATCCCGTTAACTTTTGAAGCGAGCATCAATGTGAGGACATGGAATCGGCATAGCCAAATAAAGACCGTCTGCCGCAGGGATGCGGCAGCCGAGCGGCCAGGGATGGCATCACTTGCGTGTCTTGATTTGGCTATGCCGGTTTCATGTCCGCAATGCCCTGTTTGGCTCAAAACGTACTTGCCATTTACGTTTCAACTATATTTAGTATAGGTTAACGGGACTGCAGTGACTAAAACAATAAAAAACCGCCTGTATGGCGGTTTTTTATTGTTCACTGCCCTGACTATCAGATCTGCTTGATCAGTTCATCGGCATCATTCTTCTGTTTTTCATCACCCTCTTCCAGTACCTCTTCAAGAATACTGCGTGCACCCTCAGGATCGCCCATATCGATATAGGCCTTGGCCAGATCCAGCTTGGTTCCGACCTCATCGATATCCGCCAGCGCATCATCATCCAGATCGATGTCATCCATCGGCAGTCCGGAAGAAGCCGTTTCACCCAGATCCAGCTCACTGGCAAGATCAGGTATTTCAATTTCCTGAGTCGTTTCCTGTTCTGAAGCCACCTCGCCTGCATCAAACTCCATGGTGGTAGTCGGCTCGGCGTCAAGCCCCCGGGTTGTTTCTGAATCAAGCTCCTGAGTTGTTTCGATGTCAAGCTCCTGAGTCGTTTCTGTGTCAAGTCCCCGGGTTATTTCGGTGTCAAGCTCCTGAGTCGTTTCTGCGTCAAATTCCCGGGTTGTTTCTGTATCAAGTTCCTGAGTCGTTTCTGCATCAAATTCCCGGGTTGTTTCTGAATCGAATGACTGCGTGGTTTCAGTGTCAATTTCAAAAGTGGTTTCAGAGTCCTGCCCGCTTTGTAGATCGGCATCTTTGCCAAGGGCATCTGCTATCCCCTCGAGCTCGGTTGTAATCTCGATGGTCGGATCCTGTATCGGAGCATCTTCTCCGGATAAGGAATCCAGATCAAGATCCAGCCCCGTGTCCTGCTCTTCATCAGCACCCTCATCCGTTTCGTCAGTCTCAAGGCTGTCAATCTGGTCTTCAAACTCACCCAGATCGAAATCCATTATATCCGTATCCTCTTCATCAGAAGGGGATGTAACCGTTGTTTCCGCCGAGGTGTCTTCGTCTATATCCGCACCACTGAACAAGATATGATCAGGGCAAAGGTCTGCTCCCATCTCGATGACCTTTTCCCATGTTTCGGAATCAGGACTGGAGGCAAGATCACCGTTCAAGGCTTCAGATTCACTTGCAAAGGCATCCCTGTTCTTTGCTGAATAATATATCTCCAGTAATTTCAGACGCAAATCATTTCGTCCCGGTTCCTTTGCAATGGCATCTTTTATCATGGTTTCTGCCGGACCGAATCGTCCATAGGCCAGGAATACATCTGCCTCCGTCAGTGGATCAGACTCACCACGCTCACCTTCGATCTCGCTTATATCACTGAGCACCATATCACTCAGGAATGATGTATCTTCAACTGCTGCTGTTTCTTCATCGATTGATTCTTTGGCTTCGGCAGATTCAGCTTGCTCCTCCCCTGACTCTTCTGGCAACAGACTGCTTGATGAAACAGTATCAGCATCTCCCAGCGCACTGGTTTCAAAACCACGCTCATGCAAGATGCTTTCCTCAAACATGTCGTCACCCTGACGACGCCTCATAATCATCAGGAACAGTATAATAATAACCAGTCCAGCTGCCCCGGCCGCTATCCATGCAATCATCGGACTGGAGTCAAAAAATGCCGCGATATCATCCACCAGACCGGTTTCTGCTGAAGGTACAGCCTCTGTTGCTGGCGCACCTGTTTTGAACGGCTTGGCTGGCAGTCCTGTCTTCGGCAGTTTGCTGATGTCAACCGGCGTGAACCCCTCTACAATATTCTGGTTGACCGGTGTACCTGGCTCGGCAGGAACAGCGGGTACAAATACCTTCGGTTCTGCGGGTGCCTCTTCTTTTTTGGTTACTGCCGACGGTGCGGGGGCTGCTTCAGGCATGGCCTCTGCCGGCTGTTGCTGTGCCGGTGGCTCAACGGGTGTTATACCCTTCGCTGCATTAATATCAGCCAGCTTCTTTTCCAGGGCGGCCAGTTGATCTGACTTCAGAGTCGTCAGACGCTTGGCATTTTTGATTTGTTCTTCCAGCGCTGAAAGGCGAAGTTTTAACTCTGCATTTTCCTGGCGTTGTGCCTCTGCTGCCTCACGGGCCAGCATGGCTTCACGGTGTAAATCGGCACTGGAACCTGATGATGAACCAGATGCCTGCGACTGGTCCGATGAGTCTGCCTTGGGTGGCAATATTTCAAGATGCCCCTTTCTGACCGCTACCGCACGACCACGGTTTCGCCACACACGTGTTTGCTGGCGTACCTCTGCAAGCGCCTCTGAATGAGACAGGCTTAACATGGTTTCTTCTTCCGGTATACTCAGCTCATATCCTGCTTTTAACCGATTAATGTTGTTCCTGATAAATGCCTGTGGATTGGCCCTCAAGATGGATATCATGGCCTGTTCGACAGTTGCATCCCCTTGCCGTGTATCCAGGGCTATTTGCCAGGCCGTATCATTTCGCTTTGTTGTATAGGTGTCACCAATAAAACCTGAGGGGGCCTTACTTGTATTGTTGTTACCTGCGTCCGGTGCCCCGAACAAGGGTTCCCCGGGTGTGCTGGATTGACTGGACGTGTGCACATTCGATGAAGCACTGGACTGGTGGCTGGTTGCAGATCGCATTTGCACAGGTGAAGACTGGACCAGGCTGGGTGGATCGACCAGCGCCGCGTACTCTCTGACTATTCGTCCATTGGCCCAATTGATTTCCAGGAGGAAATTAATAAAGGGCTCACGGTAACTTCTTTGGGTTGTCACCTTGATATATTGGCGTCCATTGCTCTTTTTGATGAGCTTGAACCTGAGCTTGCGAAGAACATTTGTGTATTCAATATCTGATCGGGTAAATGCATCAGCAGAGGCAAGCTTGATTTTGATCCCGTCGGTTTCCCCTGACTTGTAGGACAAGACCTCGATATCAGCATCCAGTGGCTGATTCAGAAAGGAATTCATCTGAATTTCACCTAAACCCAGGGCTTGCGCCCATCCTGGCAAGATAGCGGCCAGATATACCAGAATAAAGGCCAGTTTACGACTCATACTCACTCCCTTTTGTGGTCATAAATACCAAAAATTAATTGTTATTACAAAACGTTGTATACAGTATTCTAGAATAATCTTTAATAGTATGCGACTAAACCATGACAGAACTATAGAATATAAACACCCTTTTACCAAAAATTATCTGGTTTGAATACTATTTATTGATATTTCATTTACTTAAAGATATCGACCGGCAATTCATTTTCTACAACTTAAACATGGGTTTTTTTAGAAAAAGGATAGAATTTGTTATATGTACCCGCAGCAAGTCACCTGTATGTAAAACCGCACTGCGGGGCTCGCCCCGCAGACCGTGTGTTTTTTGTATAAGCAATTGTTTTAAATAATAATATTATGTAATCAGTATCCGCAGCATCCTGCGTAATGGCTCGGCCGCACCCCAGAGCAACTGATCCCCTACGGTAAATGCATTCAGATATTCGCCACCCATGGACATTTTCCGAAGTCTTCCTACCGGAATTGACAATGTTCCGGTTACCTTTGCAGGTGTTAATTCCCGTATCGAGATTTCCCGGTCATTCGGGATGATTTTTGACCATTCGTTGGCCTGACCCAGCATGTCATGGATCTCATCCAGCGGGATATCACGTCTGAGCTTGATTGTCAGGGCCTGACTGTGACAGCGCATTGCACCGATACGGACACAGGTACCATCAATATGAACCGGATCATCACTGCGGCCCAGTATCTTGTTGGTCTCGGCCCCGGCCTTCCACTCCTCCCTGCTTTGCCCGTTCTCGAGCTGTTTATCTATATAAGGGATCAGACTGCCTGCCAGCGGCGCACCAAATTGTTCACTCGGGTAGGCCTCGCTTCGGATATGTTTGGCAACCTGGCGATCCAGGTCCAGTATTGCACTCGCCGGATCATCCAGCAGGCCGGCAACCGAATCGTGGATGCTGCCCATTTGCCTGACCAGTTCACGCATGTTCTGTGCGCCGGCGCCGGATGCCGCCTGGTAGGTCATCGCGGTAGCCCATTCCACTTCATCCTGCTGAAACAGGCCGCCCAGCCCCATCAACATCAGGCTGACGGTGCAGTTACCGCCGACAAAGGTTTTGCCTCCCTTATGCAGGGCATCCTTGATGACATCCAGGTTCACCGGGTCCAGCACAATGATGCTGTCCGGTTCCATACGAAGGGTAGAGGCCGCATCGACCCAGTAACCCTGCCAGCCGCTGTTACGCAGCTGCGGGTAGATCGCCCTGGTATAATCACCACCCTGACATGAAATAACAACATCCATGGCCTTGAGTTCATCGATATTGTTCGCATCTTTCAGGGCAGGAATAGCCTTGCCGATATCAGGACCCTGTTGCCCCTGCTGCGATGTAGTAAACAGAACAGGCTCGATCAAATCGAAATCATTTTCCGCCTGCATGCGCTGCATCAGGACGGAACCGACCATACCACGCCAACCTATCAGACCCACTCTTTTCATTTTCATACCTTCTACAAGTTTTTTGCAGG
>DRJK01000132.1 GCA_011052215.1 Gammaproteobacteria bacterium | reverse complement strand
TTAGCCCAAAACGCACTTGCCGCTTACATTTCAGCTACATTCGTTACATGTTAACGGGACAGTCGTGGAAGCACATATCAATGTGAGGACATGGAATCGGCAAGCCTGATCAAGACCGTCTGCCGCACGGACGCGGCAGCCGAGCCGCCATGGACGGCATGTTTTTGCGTGTCTTGATCCGGCTTGCCGGTTTCATGTCCGGATTGCGGGTTAGCCCAAAACGCACTTGCCGCTTACATTTCAACTATATTCGTCATGGGTTAGCGGGACAGCAGTGTAATAATATCCAGCCTGATAAACAACCTGGGCGAGAATTCACCCGGATATAATATTTTGGAAGGGTTTGATTATGCTATTTCAGACAAGACCAGGAGAGCCACTCCTGATCCATACTTACGGCTACTGAAACAGAATATCTTCTGAAAAACCTTCACTTTCCATTATTTCACGCAGTCGTTTCAGTGCATCCATCTGGATTTGTCGGACTCTTTCACGCGTTACCCCGATTTCCTTGCCGACCTCCTCCAGTGTTGACCTTTCATAGCCATGCAAGCCAAAACGGCGTTCCACGACTTCTCTCTGCTTGTCATTCAGGCGGCCCAACCAGGCCTCAATATTATGATTTACATTCTCGTCCTGTAGCACAGCGGATGGGTCGGGGTTGTATTCATCCGGTATTGCATCCAGCAAAACACGGTCTTCATCACCACCAATGGGTGTATCAACCGAGGTTATTTTCTCATTCAGGCCCAACATGCGTTTCACTTCTGATATCGGCTTGTCGAGCAATTTTGCTACTTCTTCCGCAGTGGGTTCCCGTTCAAGGCCCTGGGTTAACTGACGAGTAGCACGCAAGTACAGATTGATTTCCTTTACTATATGAATCGGCAGCCGAATGGTGCGTGTCTGGTTCATGATGGCACGCTCGATAGTCTGCCTGATCCACCAGGTTGCATAGGTGGAGAACCGGAAACCTCTCTCAGGATCAAATTTCTCTACTGCGCGGATCAGCCCCAGGTTTCCTTCTTCGATTAAATCCAGCAATGCCAAACCCCGATTCATATAACGGCGTGCAATCTTGACAACCAGGCGCAAGTTGCTTTCAATCATTCGGGCACGTCCACTCTCAACTCCCTTCTGTGCAAGACGCGAATAATGGACTTCTTCTTCAGCAGTCAGTAATGGGGAAAACCCTATCTCGTTTAGATAAAGCCGGGTGGCATCCATCTGGCCATCAGAAAATTTTCTGCCAGGTGTTTTCTTTTTATTCTTTAAATCATCCGCTTCTATATCGATATCTGCAACATCCGGAGCAGGGTCATCTGAATTGAGGTCAATCACCTCATCATCAAGATCTTCCTTTTCCTGCTCTTCGACTTCCATACTCATTATTGACTCCTTGGCGTCATCTGCATCAATTTCTGTGTTCTTTTTTGTCTTGTCTGAAGGCATATCGCTGACTGTAAATTATCCTGAATAACAACTGAACTCTATCATAGATCAACAATATTTTTATCCATGACAGTACTTGAAAATCAATTTTAATCAATACCCCGTTCAACCCCGTCAACACCCGTGCCCTGTCCATATGATCGTTGCGGGTTCAGTCGTTTTGTCAACGCCCACGGCAAGGTGCGTCTCATGCAATGGCCTCTGCCTTCACACTGCGCCTTGCTGCGGAACACCACAGGGACGCTGAATCCATAATGATCACATGGGTAGAACACCAGCCATTTCAGTAGTATATCGACTGTAATATGACTTTACTTAACACTTATTTATGCTATTTGTCACACTTCATCTTTTAGGTAAAAAATACAACGGGTTTACCGGTTTTCCATTTTTCCTGATCTCGAAATGGAGCATGGGTCGGTCTGTTCCGCTTCTACCCATTTCGGCTATCTTCTGCCATTGCCTGACCCGTTGCCCCTCCTTTACTAGCAGGCGGCTGTTATGGGCATAGGCACTTAAATATGTAGAATTATGTTTAATAATGATAAGCTTACCGTAACGCAACAATCCCTCACCACTGTAGACCACCCTTCCTGGTGCTGATGCCAGAATACTTTGCCCCATACGGCCGGAAATCGCGATACCTTTTTTCCCCGAATCCTTTCTCGAAAAGGTTCTGAACACTTTACCTTTCGTAGGCCACACCCATCTCTTGAGCTTGTATTGTACTTTTTTTCGTACGGCTTTCTTCCCTGCTTTATTTTGCCGGTTTTTGCTGTGAACCTTTCTGATCGTTTTCTTTTTAACCGGTTTACGCCTGGCGGTGGTACGTTTAGCCCGTCTCAAGGCTTTGCCGGTATGGATTGCAGACCGTCGGCCGGGTTTCAATGATAGCAACTGGCCAGGGTAAATCGGATATGGCCTGACAATCCTGTTCCATTTGGCCAGACTCCTGTAATCCAGGCCGTACATCCATGCAATCGAGTATACCGTCTCACCTTTATGTACTTTATGCAGCCTCGGGGTTAAGGTAATATTTCTTTCAGTGATTGGCGCGGGTGAATGCGTACTACAACCGGATAACAATAGTAACAACAAGAAAAAAGTGTAATTTTTACGCAACGGTTATCCGTACTTTGATATCAGGTAAACGCCAACAATGGCGAATACAACCAGCCAACCCAAACGATCAATATAACACCGGAGTTTTTCCTCCATTCTTTCCCCGCCCCACACCATCAAACCCGACACCAGGTAAAACCGTGCACCACGCCCTATAGCAGAAGCAAGAACAAAGGGTACAAATGCCATGGAAATTACGCCTGCAGAGATAGTAAATAATTTATAGGGGACAGGCGAAAATCCGGCAATAAGGATGGCCCAGAATCCCCATTCTTCAAACCAGACACGAACATGCAAAAATTTTTCCCAATAACCCCATTTATGTATAAAAGGCTCGATGAATTCAATAAAATACATGCCTATAATGTATCCGGCTATTCCACCGGCTACCGAGGCGAGTGTCGTTAAACCGGCAAAAAACCATGCGCGTTTGGGCTGTGCCAGTGACATGGGTGCCAGCATAACGTCGGGGGGGATTGGAAAAAAAGAACTCTCGGCAAAGCTCAACCCGGCAAGATAGCCGGGGGCGTGTCGATGCCTTGACCACGCCATGACTTTGTTGTATACGCTAGAAAATATTCGCACTAAATCTCCCCATTGATTAAAGGCACAAAACTGACTGCTTCAAAAATCTCTTTTTCAAAGGCCTTTTCTGTTTTATGAATGACGGCCAGTTGCTGGATACCCCCCTGTTCACCAACAGGAATAACCATACGCCCGCCAACGGATAATTGCTCTAACAGGGGGGCAGGGACAACACTGGGGGCTGCTGTAACCATAATGCCATCGTATGGGGCATGTTGTTCCCACCCCCATGTGCCATCACTGTGTTTCAATCGTATATTATTGCATTTTAACGAACGCAGCCTTTTTCTTGTCTGTTGTAACAAGCTGCCTATACGTTCGACTGAAAATACCTGTGGAACAAGCTGGCTCAATATAGCGGTCTGATATCCACAGCCCGTGCCGACCTCGAGTACCTTTTCCGGGGTGCCTGCTGCCAATAACAGCTCTGTCATTCGTGCCACTATATAGGGTTGGGAAATGGTCTGCCCATGCCCTATTGGCAAGGCGGTATCCTCATAGGAGCGGCTGGACAGTGCTTCATCAACAAACAGATGCCTCGGTGTATTAAGTATGGCGCCCAGTACCTGCTGGTTCTTTATCCCTTTTTCTGATAGCCGCTTTACCAGTCTTTCACGGGTACGCTGTGAGGTCATGCCGATACCGCGAATCATTGATTCAGTGATCATGGCAACTGTAACCATTCACGGGTTTTATCCAGGGCTGAAAATTTTGTCAGGTCGGTGTGAATGGGTGTTATTGACACCTTTCCTGATTTAACCGCATGGAAGTCTGTCTCGGGTCCTGCATCGGCTTCTGCGCCACAGGGACCAACCCAATACACCGACTTGCCTCTTGGGTCCATCATTTCGATAACCGGTTCGGATTTATGCCTGTGCCCCAGACGGGTAACTTCCATACCAACCAGATCGTTATAGTCCAGATCAGGGACATTGATATTCAGAATTGTATCCGATGGCAGTGGATTTTTCCTGATCTTCTCAATCAGCTCAACAGTGACACGCGCAGCGGTCTCGAAATGACGGGGATTTTCATCGCACATCAGCGATACAGCAATAGCCGGCAAGCCGAGAAATCGTCCTTCCATTGCCGCGGCCACTGTCCCTGAGTACAGGATATCATCACCCATGTTGGCACCGGCATTTATCCCGGACACAACCATGTCAGGTTCTTCCTGCAAAAGCCCGGTGATGGCCAGGTGTACGCAATCGGTAGGTGTTCCATCTACGCTGATAAAGCCATTTTCGGAAGGAAACGCACGGATAGGGCTGTCCAGTGTCAACGAATTGCTGGCCCCGCTTCTGTTCCTGTCTGGTGCTACAACCGATATTTCTGCAATTTCTGCCAACGCGGCTGCCAGTACACGTATCCCTTTTGCCTGATACCCGTCATCATTACTGACTAGAATTTTCATATTTCCGATACAAAACCTGATTATTTATTTATCATCTGTTCGTACTGCTGTGCCGTTAACCTGTGACAAATATAGTTGAAACGTAAGCGACAAGTACGTTTTGAGCTAAACAGAGCATTCCGGACATGAAACCGGCATAGCCAAATCAAGACACGCAAAAGATGCCATCCCTGGCCGCTCGGCGGCCGCATCCCTGCGGCAGACGGTCTTTATCTGGCTATGCCGGTTTCATGTCCTCGCATTTATGCTTGCTTCTAAAGTTAACGGGGCTGCCGTGATATGTTTACTATACTCGAATCAGGGCCTCTCTCAAAATAATGACCCTGCAAGACAACCGGAATGTTCGAATCCAGATACTGATAATATAATAAGGTTATAAGTAGTTGACAAGAAAAAGAAAACCGAGATGAAAGAAAAAGACAACCCCGACAAAGACATCGAACTGTTCCGCAGGGAAATGAATAATGTCCAGCGCCTCAAGAATAATAAAATCAGGCCCTGGAGGGCAAAACCAAGGCCCGTACCCAGGCAAACCGAACTCAGCGAGCAACGGGTTCTGTCTGACATGATGTCTGATGAATATTCACATGATGAACTGGAGACAGGTGAAGAACTTTTTTTTGCACGAACCGGGCTACAGTCAAGGGTCGTACGAAAACTGAAACGCGGTCAATTCAGACTGGAAGGCGAACTGGACCTGCATGGCTTAAATGTAGCGGCTGCCAGACAGGCCATTGAGTCATTTCTGCGGCTTTGCCAGGAACAGGACAGACGATGTGTGAGAATTATTCATGGGAAAGGTCTCAGTTCAAAACACAAGGGGCCCGTACTGAAGCATATGGTCAATCGCTGGCTTCCACAACGCAAGGAGGTACTCGCATTTGCCTCTACACTTCCTTCACACGGTGGCACTGGTGCGATCTATGTATTATTGAGAAACCCCGGAAAATAATTTTTTACGGCGGGTTCTTGAGCCACCATCATTTGCCTTATTGACCTTGATATTTCGTCCCTGCAGAGGGCTTTCATGCAAGGCCGTGATCGCATCTGAGGCATTGGAATCCTGCATTTCTACAAACCCGTATCCCATAGACTTGCCTGAGTGTTTATCAGAGATAATATTGGCATTAATAACTTCACCAAACTCGGAAAAAGCATCTTTCAGCTCAACTTCTGTAACAGTATAGGGAAGGTTCCCCACATATATTTTCATTAAATTACCCTGGAATCACACCCTGTTATTAACTATCCGCTTGAGACCCCCAAACGAAAGAGATGACCATATGATATGGACTTGATATACGATATGAACCTTTGAATTACCGGGAGGGTTGCAGTTGTTCAGTAAATAACGCCCCATATAGACTCTATTATAATTCCTGCTATATATAAATCCACTTTATTTCAGATAAATTACCCTGTTCAATAGTGTACCGGATCAAAAATATTCTGTTTTGCATTTCTGACTTTTGGCACGAAGCTGGCCGGGGCCAGCCAACCCGTCATGCGTCAACACATTCACCCGGGTTGCTGGCAGTTAAATAACTCCGCAAGCACGGTAGTCGCATACTGGCCGGACGA
>DRJK01000131.1 GCA_011052215.1 Gammaproteobacteria bacterium | reverse complement strand
GGACTCATGAGCCACTGGAAACAGTGGAAATTTAAACCGCGGTAAACGTTAGGAGAAACAAAAATGCCTACATTCGTACGTACCGACAAATGTGACGGCTGTAAGGGTCAGGACAAAACTGCATGCATGTATATCTGTCCTCACGATCTGATGAAGCTGGACAAGGATGGTTCTGAGACAGGTCATGCTATGAAGGCCTGGAATCAGGAACCCGAACAATGTTGGGAATGTTATTCTTGTGTCAAAATCTGCCCTCAACAGGCTATTGAGTGTCGAGCTTATGCCGACATCGTGCCTCTTGGCGGTTCTGTACAGCCATTACGTGGAACTGACTCCATTATGTGGACGATCAAGTTCCGTAACGGCAACATGAAACGCTTCAAGTTCCCGATTCGTACAACAGCTGAAGGGTCTGCTGATCCACAGGCGGGTCGTCCTGATGCAAATTCAGGTGATCTGGCTGCATATGACAAGCTGTTCGACAACGATGTTCATGCTTGTGACCTGAGTCAGTTTGCCAGCTAGGTCATCGAGCATCTGCGTTTTATAGATAACTAATTTCAAGAATTGAGAGGTATAGACATGTCCGATTATGGATTTGGAAATCCGGAAGTCGTCGAAGAAGAGGTTGATATTCTTATTATCGGTGGCGGTATGGCAGCTTGTGGTGCAGGCGTTGAACTCATGCGTTACTCAGAGTCCAAAGATCTGAAAATCAAGTTGGTTGATAAAGCAGCATTGGACCGTTCCGGCGCGGTTGCACAGGGTCTGTCAGCGATCAACACCTACATGGGTGATAATGATCCTTCAGATTACGTTCGTATGGTCAAGACTGACTTGATGGGTATCATCCGTGAAGATCTGGTTTATGACTGCGGTCGTCACGTAGACAGTTCAGTTCACCTGTTCGAGGAATGGGGCTTGCCAATCTGGAAACAGCCGGGTGATGAAGACAAGAAACTGACTGAAGGCGGAAAGCCGGTACGTTCAGGTAAATGGCAGATCATGATCAACGGTGAGTCTTACAAATGGATCGTTGCCGAAGCTGCCAAGAAATCTCTGGGTACTGAAAACATCCAGGAACGTGTATTCATCGTTAAACTTGTAAATGATAAAAATGATCCTACACGTGTTGCCGGAGCCGTTGGTTTCTCGGTACGTGAAGACAAGGTCTTCGTTTACAAATTCAAGTGCTGTTTGCTGGTTTGTGGTGGTGCGGTTAACGTATTCCGTCCACGTTCAGTGGGTGAAGGTCAGGGGCGTGCCTGGTATCCAGTATGGAATGCCGGCTCTACTTATGCGATGGCTCTTGAAGCCGGTGCGACTGGCACCATGCTTGAAAATCGCTTCGTACCTGCCCGTTTCAAAGACGGATACGGTCCTGTAGGTGCATGGTTCCTGCTGTTCAAGGCAAAGGCTATGAACGCTGCCGGTGAAGACTACCAGACCACAAATGCCCACCTGCTGGAAGAGCATAACTATGGTACACATGCACACGGTCACGTAATGGGTACTTGCTTACGTAACCATTTAATGTTGGCTGATATGAAAGCTGGTAAGGGTCCTATCTTCATGGATACTCCTTCAGCATTGGCCAAACTGGCTGAAACCATGACACCAAAGGAAATCAAGCATCTGGAAGCAGAAGCCTGGGAAGATTTCCTTGATATGACTATCGGTCAGTGTGGTATCTGGGCAGGTGAAAACATCGAACCTGATAAAGAAATGTCAGAATTGATGCCTACAGAACCATACCTGCTGGGTTCACATGCTGGTTGTGCCGGTCTGTGGGTTTCCGGTCCTGAAGATCTGCCAGGTGTTCCAGAACACTGGAGCTGGGGTTCAAACGGCAACAAGTATCGCACCATGACGACTGTTAACGGCCTGTTCACAGCGGGTGACGGTGTCGGTGCCTCTGGTCACAAGTTCTCTTCAGGTGCATTCACTGAAGGTCGACTGGCTGCCAAGTCCATGATCCGTTTTGCAATGGATAACAAAGACTTTAAACCTGAGCTGGAAACTTCAGTTGAAGAACTGGTTGAAGATATCTATAAGCCGGTTCGTAACTTCCTTGAACATAAGGATTACACAACTGCTATCGATGTTAACCCTAACTACATCACGCCAAAAATGCTTCAGTTCCGTTTGCAGAAATGCATGGACGAGTATGTGGCCGGTGTGTCTACTTTCTATCAGACTAACGCCGCAATGATGGGTGTTGCTGAAAAGAAACTGGTTATGCTGAAGGAAGATGCAGAAAAGATGCGGGCGAAAGACCTGCACGAACTACTGCGTGCATGGGAAAACTACCATCGCATCATGGCTGCAGAAGCACACATGAAGCACATTCAGTTCCGTGAAGAAACCCGTTACCCGGGTTACTACTATCGTGCAGATTTCCTTGATCTGGACGACGAAAACTGGAATTGCTTTGTAAACTCAACATATGATCGTAAGACAAAAGAATGGTCTTTGGTTAAAGAACCTTACGTTCAGTTGATCAAGGATTAAGAGCTGGTAGTAGTTTTACCGGATCTTGTATCCTTTTAGAGATCGGGCACCTCAGGGTGTCCGATTTTTTTAATTCCAGGTAAAAGGTACAAGATACAAGGTAAAATGTAACCTTTACCCTTGTAACTTGTATCTTGTACCTTTTACCTTTCTTCTTCTTTTGATAAACTATGCAGCCCTGAATTCTAATGCCGGGCTGATATTGCCTGCAGGATAGTACCAATGAGTGATAAAAAATCTGAAACTGATCGTTTAAAGGATGACAATATCTTTGAGAAATTTGATATTCCTTTCAAAACGGCTGTACAACCACAACAGCTTACGCTGGATTCGAAGATCAGTTTCAGTTGCTATAAAGGCATCAAGTGTTTCAATGCCTGCTGTAGCAATATTGATATTACCCTGACACCTTATGATATTCTGCGTCTTGCAAGGCATCTTGATATTCCGACCTGGAAGGCACAATTACAATACACACGTCCTTACGAAATGGATTCCCATAGCATGCCGGGAGTCAAGATGCGCCCGGTTGAAGGCGGTACGGCCTGTCAGTTTATGACCGAAGAAGGGTGCAGTGTTTATGAAGACAGGCCGACTGCATGTCGATACTACCCGTTTGGAACCATGGGGATGAGGCGAAAAGATTCCGGTGAACTGGAAGATGTCTACTTCATTGTAAAGGAGGATCATTGCAAGGGGCATGACGAAGATAATGCAATGACCATTGCGGAATTTCGTGAGCAGCAAGGCGTCAAAATTTATGACACTATGAATCGTGAATGGCTGGATATTATCGTCAAGAAACGCTCGGCCGGGCCCACGGTAGGCGCACCAAGCGAACGCAGTATGCAGTTGTTTTCCATGTCCTACGACCTGGATGCCTTTCGCATGTTTACCCAGAGTGACGGTTTTATAAAGATGTTTGATCTGGATAGTGAGCTGAGAAAGGGTATTGATGAGGATGATACGACCCTGACCCGGTTCTGTATGCGATTTCTGAAACAGGTGCTCTTCGGGGAGCATACCATTAAACTGAAAGAAGGGGCTGCCAAACTGCGATATGAAGAACGTAAGGATGTAATCAAGTCAAAGCACGAAGAAAACGTAAAGAAATACAGTTTACGGGACCCGACAGAGGGCACCGACGATACCTGAAAAGTGAATTGAAAAAGGCACGAAAAAACGCAACCTTGGGTTGCGTTTTTTCGTGTCTGCATATCTGTAAGGGGACATACCGCTATAAAATATTATTGATAGGGTTATTAGGTATTCTTAATGCGAACGATTCGTATTTGCATCAATAGAAAAAATGATTTAACATTAGAAAATTCTAACATCTAGCAAAGCTACCGGGGTAAATCATGTCTCTTACACGTTTATTGTCAATTACATTACTACTGGCCGTCACCTCCATGGCTAATGCCAGCCAGGGAAAAGTCACCCTTGAAGAATTAAAGTCCTTGATTCTCAAGCAACAAAAACAAATAGAGGACCTGAAATCACGCGTTAAATCGAACGAGCAAAAGGTCGAAGCCACGGGTGAAATACTGGATAAGTCAGTCACCAATGCGGAAGTTGATATTCCTGCCAGTACGCCAAAAACACATGTCGGCGGATATGGTGAACTGCACTATAATAACCTGGATAGCAAAAATGAGGTCGATTTTCACCGATTTGTACTTTTCTTTGATCATGATTTCAGTGACAAGTTAAGATTGTATTCAGAGCTGGAACTGGAACACACCATGTCAGGCGAAGGGAAGCCCGGTGAAGTAGAGCTTGAGCAGGCCTTCATCGAGTATGACCTGAATGACCAGCAAAATATAAAGGCGGGGGTTTTCCTGATGCCGGTTGGACTTCTTAATGAAACACATGAACCCAACACATTTTATGGTGTTGAACGTAATCCGGTGGAAACAAATATTATTCCAACAACCTGGTCAGAAGGGGGGCTGGTATTTAGTGGACGACATGCATCAGGATTTTCTTATGATATCGCCCTTGGTTCCGGCCTGTCTGTCCCAACAACAGGGGGTAATGCCTACAAAATCAGAAAAGGGCGTCAAAAGGTATCAGAGGCAAGCGCCAACAGTGGCGCGATAACCGGGCGATTGAAATGGACAGGCTGGAAGGGAGTAGAATTGGCCGCAACGCTGGTCCACCAGAATGATGTGACGCAGGGTGCCGGTGCGGCCGGTGCGGAATCATCGGCAACATTACTTGAAACACACGCAGCAATTCAACGTGGCCGGTTTGGACTTCGGGCATTGTACGCCAGTTGGAACCTGAATGGTGCCGGTGCAAAGTTGATTGGTCGTGACAGGCAAACAGGGTGGTACATAGAACCCTCCTACAAGTTCGACACGAAGCTTGGCATGTTTGCCCGATACAATGAATGGGATAATGAGGCAGGTCTGAATACGAGCTCAAAGAAAAAACAAACAGAAATTGGACTTAACTACTGGTTGCATGATGACGTGGTCTTGAAGGTTGATTATATGGATCAGTCAGGCAATGCCAAAGACAAGGGCTTCAACCTGGGTGTGGGATACAATTTCTAATGCGTTATCCAGATACGAAAACAGACAGGGAGGTGTTTTGAAGTACGGATTGTTATTGTTGTTATCGCTTGTTTCCGTATCTGTGGCCGCATCAGGGGGAATATATCAGAAGCCAGCTGATTTTATTAATGAGGTATTTGCCGGAGATGCACCCAAGGTGAGTATCTTGTGGCTAACCGGAGACCTGCGCGATGACATCGAAGGTGTCCTGGGGCATAAGCCGGCTACATTGCGCACGCGGTACTGGAAAAGACACCTGCGCAGTGCATGGATACTCGAAGAGACAGGCAAAACAAAACCGATTACGGTCGGTGTTGTTATTAACCGGGGCCACATAGAAAAGATCAAGGTGCTGGTTTTCAGGGAAAGTCGTGGTTGGGAGGTAAGGCATGCATTTTTTACCGACCAGTTTGTCAATGCAACATTGACTTCAGAGGGGAAGCTGGATCGCAATATTGACGGAATTACCGGTGCAACCTTGTCGGTTCGTGCGTTACGTAAAATTGCACAACTGGCCCTCTATCTCGACAGGCAATCAGGCAAACCATGACGCGCCACCGATACAGGCGACGATTCAGATTAGGCTCACTTTATGTCTGGCATCGTTATATTGGTATCATGGCGGCATTGTTTGTTGTTTTGCTATCCATTACCGGCATTATGTTGAATCATACCGATGAACTGGGTCTTGATTCAAACTACATCGATTCGAATCGTATCCTCGACTGGTATGGTATCGATTTACCCGATAAACACACAAGCTTTAGTCACAAAAACTTCAGGGTTACATTGTTGGGTCACCAGCTTTATCTGAATTATAAAAAAGTTAAGGGTGAATATTCCAGCCTGGCAGGTTTGGTAGTCAGCGAAGGGGTACTGGTAGTGGCTGTTAATAATGGCCTTTTATTGTTAACCGACCAGGGCGAAGTGATTGAGAATCTGGATACAACACATGGGCTTCCGGCCGGCACAAAGGGTGTTGGGCTGGATCAGGGTAACGGGATTGTGGTTCGTACATCTTCCGGTGACTATCTTGCTGACAAAACACTGATAAAATGGCAAGGCCTTGTAGGAAAAAAAGATGTAGGCTGGTCTGTGCCATCCGTTATCCCGGAGGATCTGTTTTCTGAAATAAGCCGTGACTATCGCGGGCATGATCTGAGCGTGGAGCGCGTAGTACTTGATCTTCATAGTGGCCGTATTCTGGGTGAATGGGGCCCCACAATCATGGATGCTGCAGGTACTATTATGGTGCTGCTGTCAATAAGTGGTTTGTGGTTATGGGTCAAGGGGATTATTCACCGACGTAATCACCGCCGCAAAAAAGGTCACCGAGCCTGATAACCGGCCTGTATTTCACACCATTGTCCTGTCGGGGCCAGTGGTGTGAAATGCAGGTCAGGCCTTATTGCCCCAGCAACCTGCGCCTCAAGGGTTTGATAGCTGAAAAAATCAGTATAACCGCACTGATTTGCGCGACCCAGACTGGAATGAAATCTGTTGTTTTGGCCAATTGTGCTGCGGTATCGATATTATAAACAGCTACAATCCAGTCTACCAGCAGGCCAATTGCAATACTGCTTACAGCAATGCCGGCCAGGTAGACCAAAGCGGTACTTTTGCCCATTTCGCGGGAAACCACCATGACAGTACTGATATTGGTGGCGGGGCCTGCCAGCAGGAAAACCAGTACGGTTCCAGGCGATATGCCTGCCAGTAACAGGCCGGCGGCGAGTGGTGTCGATGCCGTCGCACAAATGTACATGGGTATACCTATGAGTAACATGAGCAACATTGCCAGTAATCCGCTTCCCCATTCCGCCAGGGCCATGGGGGGGAGAATTGTTAGTATGCCGGCTGCCAGGACCAGGCCAATGACCAGCCAGATCACGATATCGTCCCAAATATCGGACAGTGCATGGCGGATGCCGGAGATGATTTTTCCATAATGATTCTCAGGGCCTGTTTCACTCTGATCACAACAGTCTGATGCACAACAGGACGAGGCCGGTTGACCTGTCTTTTGCCGATCCGCGGGTTCATCAGGGAGTAATCCAACGGCCAGGCCTGAGAAAATAGCACCAATAATCGCAGCAACAGGCCTTACAATCGTCATGAACGGCCCGAGAAGTGCAAAAGAAACGGCGATAGAATCCACCCCCGTCTCAGGTGTGGCAATCAGAAATGAGGTTGTGGCTGCGCGTGATGCCCCTGCACGGCGAAGACCGAGTGCAGCAGGCAATACCCCGCAAGAACATAAAGGGAGGGGTGCCCCGACCAGTGCCGCGCGGGTTACCGCCCAGGTTCCCTGGCCACCGAGCCATTTCTTCATGGTTTCCTCTGTTACCCAGGATTTGAGCAAGCCTGCCGCGACAAGCCCGAATAATAACCAGGGCGAGGCCTCGAGGGTGATGTCGTAGAGGTTTATGAAAAATTCTGTCAACAGGCGCTCCTGGATGATGAGTTACGGTAATATACCATACGAAAAAACCACTTGTAGAAATGACCTTGACAGTGAGGCGTTGTATTACGCAGCTAAAGCCATTTCTACGGTCTGCTTTACCCCACTCACTGCCTACCTGAAGTGACTGGTTTTGGTGCGATGGTGTATTTGATCTGGAACCCTGTAATCTATATTAATAATCATTGCCGTCCCGTTAATCTGTAGCGAGTTTAGTTGAAACGTAAGTGGCAGGCACGTTTTGAGCTAAATTGGGCAATACAGACATGAAACCGGATTCCCGAGGTTCTAAATAGTAATGATTCTTAATAGCATTTACAAGTATAACTTTTCATAGTAATATATAAGGTATGGTCTGATACAGGTATTACAGATGAATAAATTGTTATCCAAGCTGAAAAAAGGACAACAGGGAGAAGTGGTCCGGATCGAGGGGGAGGCCGGATTGAAAAGACGGCTCGCCTCGATGGGGTTTCTGACGGGCGTAAAGGTGGTCGTTGAGCACAGTACCTTGTGGGGTGACCCTAAAACCTATTCTGTTTGTGGTTGCCTGATTAGTCTGCGCGCGTCCGAGGCCGAGAATATTGTCGTTGAATGTTGAAAATGTGTAGTAATGGTGTTGTTAAATCCATGTTCACCCAGCCACTTAACAGTAAGTCCCATTAATCTAATTATTGTTCCATTGAGTTAATCCAGGTATGAGTCAGGAAAAAAATTTCCGTATAGCGCTGGTCGGTAATCCCAATACGGGCAGAACAACCCTGTTTAACAGATTAACCGGCTCTCGTAATACGACCGGAAACTACCCCCGTGTTACCGTCGGGGTGCACGAAGCCTCTTTTGAACACAAAGGCTGGCATATCAGCATTGTTGATTTGCCCGGTAACTATTCGCTGAGTAGCCAGACAGATGAAGAATTACTCACCCGTGAATTAATATTCAATAAAAGTGCAGACCTGATTGTTGATGTCCTTGATATGGGCAAACTCGAACGCAATCTGATGCTGGCATCTGAAATGATCGAAATGGGTGTCCCATGCCTGTTTGCATTGAATATGAAAGATGAGGCAGAGGCGAAGGGGATCAGGATTGATTGCAATACTTTTTCAAAACTGGTTGCTTCACCAGTACTGGAGATCAGTGCCCGCAGTGGTGAAGGAATTGAGCAGTTGAAAGATGCAATTGTTTCCCTTGCCGAACAGGATGAGCAAAAAGAGTCAGTAAGAATTGGCTACGATGATCACCTTGAAGCGACAATAAGAAGCATTAGTACACATATCGAAATGCTTCATCCGGAAGAGTTTAATCAGGCGCAGGCACGTTGGCTGGCCATTAAATTACTTGAAGGTGATGAATCTGTGTTGCGACAGGAATCGGAACATGTTGCCTTGATGCGTGCGGTAAATCATGACCGGGAGGTGCTGGAAAAACAGCATGGCGAAGACGCCGGGATGATGCTTAACAACGGGCGTTTCGGGTTTGTCAACGGTCTGCTGCTGGAGGTTCGTGAAATCGATACCAGTGAGCAGGTCAGTCGGACAGATGTGACCCGCGTACTGGATTCTATTTTATTACACAGGTTTCTTGGGCTACCATTGTTCCTGGGGTTGATGTGGTTAATTTTTGAGGCGACCTTCACGTTAGGTATCTATCCGGTTGACTGGATTATATGGGGCGTTGATGGGCTGACCAATGTATTGAACAGCACCCTGCCTGAAAGCATGTTCAAGAAGCTCATGGTTGATGGTGTGCTGGCAGGTGTAGGCGGTACGATTGTCTTTTTGCCGAATATAGTCATCCTGTTCTTTTTTATTGCATTTCTGAGTGAAAGTGGCTACCTCGCACGTGCGGCCTACCTGGTAGATCGTATGATGCATGCATTCGGCTTGCATGGTAAGGCATTTATACCAATGGTGACCGGTTTTGGTTGTAACGTACCCGCTATTCTGGCGACGCGAACGATTGAAAATAAAAAAGACAGGCTTGTCGCCATGCTGGTAACACCTTTTATGAGTTGTTCGGCCCGTCTGCCGGTTTTTATACTTTTCAGTGGGGCTTTTTTTGCTGAGCATGCGGGCAAGGTTTTATTTGGTATGTACGTTACCAGTGTGGTAATCGCCTTGTTAACGGCAGTTGTGCTGAGTAAATTCTTTATCAAAGGTGCCAATACTTCACCCCTGTTGATGGAGTTGCCACCTTATCGCTCACCCACCATGAACTCTATCATGGTCCACATGGGAGCCAATGCGCTATCATTTCTGAAAAAAGTAGGCGGGATTATTGTGGTGGGTTCTACCATTATCTGGTTTTTGCAAACCTTTCCGCAAGAGGTGCCCCTCAGTAAAGACTATGGCAAGGAAATTCATACACTGCAAAAACTGCCCGAATCAGAAAACAGAGACCGCATGATCACAGATTTGAGTCGATCAAGGGATGCTGAGACCCGCAGGGGAAGTTACCTGGGCCAGATCGGTGGTGTAATTCAGCCCATCTTCAAACCACTGGGGTTTGATTTAAACAGTTCCATTGCGCTGTTAACCGGTTTTGTTGCCAAGGAGGTCGTTGTCGCAACATACGGTGTGTTGTTTGCCCAGGGAGAGAACGTGACGCATGAGGACAAAACATTGCAGGAGGCCATATCTGAAACCATGACACCACTCACTGCCATCGTTTTCATGGTTTTTGTATTATTCTATATGCCCTGTTTTGCAACCCTGGCCATGTTATATCGTGAGTCGGCCTCGCTGAAGTGGACTGCTTTTTCTGTAGTGATATCAATGGTAGTTGCCTATTCCTTGTCCTACAGCATTACCGTGGTAGGGGGGTTGATAATATGAGTGGATTAAGTTTCTGGGACATCGTTACACTGGGTGTGGCGCTGGGTATTGCAATAATATTTATTGTAGTCAGGGTTAAACGTACCCTGAGTTCAACAGGTGGCTGCGGCAGTTGTGCCGGTAGTTGTTCACCTGATGAGAAACAGCAGGGTTGCAGCACTACCTTTATATCGATTGACCAGGTTGCCGGCAAAAAAGACGATAAACAATAAACAACCGTACAGTAAGCAGACAGGACACTCGCCAACTGGCCACTGACCCTAAAGGAAGCCCTTTTCCCGCTAAACACGCAACATGAGCTGGCGTATGACAGTGGACAGCCTTATTTTTCGCTCAGCAAGGTGCGAATGACTTTATACACATCGGGGTGATTGAAGTTACGTCCACCAATGGCACGGAAAACAACCTGCCCTTTTCTGTTTAGCAAAACCGTGGTAGGCAAACCTTTTACCCCGAACATTCTTGAGGTATTACCTTTACGGTCGAATAATATCGGAAAGGTCGGTGTCACGCTGAGTTCTCCGGTATACACAAATACAATATCCGGGCTCTCCCACTGGTTAATCGCCAGTATAACAAAGCCCTGCTTTTTAAATTTCTGATATATGGACTCCATTGAAGGCATTTCCTTACGGCAAGGGGGGCACCAGGTCGCCCAGAAATTCAGCATTATCACTTTGCCACGATAGTCTTTCAGGCTGTGACTTTTATCATCCATATCCTGTAAAGTAAAATCTGCTGCCTGCTGTGGTGACACCGGACTTAAGTGATGACTCAACTCTTCATCGGCGTGGGCATGGAGTGGTATCAGTGAAAAGGAGCTAATAATAGCAAGCCGTATAACATGGCGATTAACAGCCAAATATTTTGCTATGCATTTAACTCCCTTTCGAAGGGGGTGATACTTCTGCTGGCGCACAGCGGATTTTTTTGATTGTTCTTTGATGTGTTTCACCTTTGTATCTCCATGAATAATTTAAATCAAAAGTACTATTCGGTGGTAGTTTGATGGTGGTAAACCCCTGGCTCCAGTCTCCCACTCCAAAAACCTGGTCATCCGGTAAAATTAACCAGCGGTAAGGTACGCCCAGATTCGCCCATTGTTTAATCCACTCGGTTTTAGTTTTAACCGCATGTGCCTGTCCATCCGGTGTGATAAAACGCCAATCGGCAACACGGTAGGCCAAAGCGCCAGCAGATTTATTTTTGATAATCGTTCCAAAAACACAATAATCCTGTAAGGTTTTAACCAGCCGCGGTGGTAACCCGCGTGAACTGAAAATGGCCGACGCATAGTCCGGTGTTACCTGAATTACTTTCAGGCTGATTTCAGGTTCGTTCACAAGCCATGATAACAAACCAGAGGCAGGGTTTTTTTTTATAGATACCTCAAGTGCTGTGGCATTATTGGATAAAAGTAATAATAAAAAAATCAGGTAGCGACTTTTCACAAACAGTTCCCCCTGGCAAGTTCGCGGTAGATATTTCACTGTCTACTTGCTGTTATTCTAAACCACCTTCATTGCCCTGGTCAAAATAGTTGCTTTACCGGCTTTAGCAAAATTACCGGAAACTTTTTTCATTCATATCTCTGCTGCCCCGTTAACTTTATGAAGCACATAACAATGTGAGGGCATGAAACCGGCAAGCCTGATCAAGACACGCAAAACATGCCATCCATGGCGGCTCGGCTGCCGCGTCCGTGCGGCAGACGGTCTTGATCAGGCT
>DRJK01000130.1 GCA_011052215.1 Gammaproteobacteria bacterium | reverse complement strand
GTGCAATCTTTCCCCACCATTCCCCCAGCGAATCGAGTCTGGATTTGTAGTGGTTAACCAATGGTAATATTTCAAGCAATCGTGCCTTGTTATCCTGGACGAGTTTTTTCATTATTTTGGGATTTCTAATAGCTTAAAGGATATTTAACATGCAACTATCATGCTGAAATCAGTGGCTTATATATTCATTTGATTTATATGATAAAGTGTATATTGCATAGTTAAGCATTGATGCGGGTTCGCGGTTACATGCACTGCTACAGGGCGAAACATGAAGGCTTGCACAATAATAGAGCAACAATGCAGTTAAAAGGGACAAGGTACAAAAACTTTCAGGCAATGCCTGTCCCCACCCCTTTAACTTTTTACCTTTCCCCTTTTCCCTGCCGTTATTCCAGTGACATATTCATTATGCCAGGTGATTCGTCGTCATCAAATTCGTCTTCGTTGTTCAGGGAGAGTGTACCATTGCCCATATCTTCGGTACGGCCTTCAGACAGGCTGATCTTGAGGCGCAGGTTATTGGCCGAATCGGCATTTCGCACGGCTTCTTCCTCGGTTATTTTCCCTTCCTTGTACAGGTCATACAGTGCCTGATCGAATGTCTGCATGCCCAGGTTCCTGGATTTCTCCATGATTTCCTTGAGTTCGGATATATCACCACGCTTGATCATGTCGCAGACCAGGGGTGTGCCCAGCAGAACCTCAACGGCGGCGCAACGTTTTCCTTCTACGGTCGGGATCAGGCGTTGCGAAACAAACCCGCGCAGATTCAGCGACAGGTCGAGCAGCAACTGGTTGTGTCTTTCTTCCGGGAAGAAGTTGATTATGCGGTCCATGGCCTGGTTTGAGTTGTTGGCATGCAGGGTGGATATGGCCAGGTGTCCAGTTTCGGCGAAGGCAAGGGCGTGTTCCATGGTCTCGCGGTCACGGATCTCACCAATCAGGATGACATCGGGTGCCTGGCGCAGGGTGTTTTTCAGTGCGTCTTCATAGCAGTCGGTATCTACCCCCACCTCTCGCTGGTTGACGATGCTTTTCTTGTGCTGGTGTACAAATTCGATCGGGTCTTCGATGGTAATAATATGTCCGGTTGAGTTGGTGTTACGATAGTCTATCAGCGATGCCAGTGATGTGGACTTGCCAGAGCCGGTTGCACCGATGAACAGAACCAGCCCGCGTTTGGACATGACCAGTTTTGGCAGGATGCTTGGCAGTCCCAGCTCTTGCATGTTGGGAATATCTATCTTGATATTTCGGATGACCATGGCAACCTGGTTACGTTGTTTGAAAATGTTGACACGAAAACGACCAATGCCGGGTTCGGACAGGGCCAGGTTCATTTCCGGCTTATTTTCAAAGTCGGCAATCTGTTGATCATCCATGATCTCGTAGGCAATATCCTTGACCTTGCCAGCCGGCATGGATGCCTTCTCTATCGGTTTAAGAACGCCGTCAAACTTTGCACAGGGTGGTGCGCCTGTGGTGAGATAGATGTCTGATGCATCTTTCATGACCATGATCTTGAGGTAGTCTTTAAATTCCATGTGGGTTCCCGAACGTTAAGGCCTGGTTGGCATGTGCTAATTTATCCATCTTGTTGATGTTTCCTAAATATTTCGGCCGATCAGGGTTGTTCTGAAGCAAATCACCGACAAAAAAGATTGTATCTGTCACATTTTGGGTTAAAGTCTTAAAGATCTCTGATTTATCAGAGGCGTATGAACAAACTAGACATGTCTGTTTAAAGGCAGCAATGGTCAACAAGATCAAATTAAAAGAAAACCATGCATGATTAAGTCAATGCCGCCAGCCCTGGTTACCCGTCTTGACAGCGAATGGGATGAGTTTTGTGACAGCCTTCATCAGGCAGGGCTTGAGTTTATACCGGGTCAGGAATTGACGAGGGTGCTGTTTCGGGTTTGGGGGGGCAGCCGTTTTATTGCACAAATCTGTATCACTTATCCAGCGGTCTTTATCAATTTGTTACGTTCGGGGGATCTGAACCGGGATTACCGGCCAGTGGAATATCGCAACCGATTGCAGGCGATACTGGCCAGGGTCAGGAAAGAGAATGTACTGATTGACCAGCTGCGCATATTTCGCCAACGGGAAATTTTTCGTATTGCCTGGAGAGATCTAGCCGGTTGGGCACCATTATCTGAAACATTACGCGACCTTTCCCTGCTGGCCGATGCATGCGTCGATCTTTCATTATCAAAACTGCATCAATGGGCATGCCGAAAATGGGGAGAACCTCGAACAGCGGAAGGATTCCCGCAGCAATTGGTGGTAATCGGAATGGGCAAGCTGGGGGCCTATGAGCTGAATTTTTCGTCTGATATCGATTTAATTTTCAGCTATCCGGAAGACGGGCAAACGCGCAAAAGAAAAGGAGTCAGTTGCGATGAATTTTTCTCACAACTGGGGAAGAGCCTGATACGGGTCATAAGTGAGGCAACAGACCTGGGTTTTGTCTTCAGGGTAGACATGCGACTCAGGCCTTATGGTGACAGCGGGGCGCTGGTCGCCAGTTTCTCTGCGATGGAGGAATATTATCAATACCAGGGGCGTGAATGGGAGCGCTATGCCATGATCAAGGCACGTGTGATCGCCGGAGATTTTGTTGCAGGCAACGCATTACTGAAGACATTAAAGCCCTTCACCTACCGTCGATACCTTGACTACAGTGCGTTTGAATCGTTACGTAATATGAAGGGCCTGATTACCCGTCAGGTCAGGCGTAAGGGGATGGAGGATAATATCAAGCTCGGGCTCGGTGGTATTCGCGAAATCGAGTTTATTGGTCAGGCCTTTCAGCTGATCCGCGGTGGCCGCGAGCCGGATTTGCAAATAAGGGGCATCGTTCAGGTGCTGGAACGCTTGTCAAAAAAGAAATATTTACCGGCCTACGTTACCGGGCAGTTACTGGAGGCGTACCGTTTTTTACGAAAAACCGAAAATCATTTACAGGCTTATGCCGACCAGCAGGTTCACACCCTGCCAACGGACGAGGAAGAAAGATGCAGTCTTGCATTCTCTATGGGCTACGGGTTGTGGGATGATTTTTATGTTGAACTGGGTCGTAATCGATTGATAGTGGAGAGCATTTTTGAACAAACAATGTCGGCTCCCCAGGCAAGTTGTCAGTCAAAGGAAATGGAAAATCTTGCAACAATCTGGCTGGGCATGGTCGATGACAGCCAGGCCCGCAAGGTTCTGGAGGAAAGCGGCTATCAGAACAGCGGATACGCACTGGGTTTGGTCAGGGGGTTGCGTGATAGTTATGCCTATAAAACCGGCAGCAACATTGCACAGGAACGCATGGACAGATTGATGCCCATGGTTCTTGGTGCTGTGGCTGAATCCGACCAGCCCGACAAGTGTCTTTTACGTGTGACCGATTTACTGGAGAAAGTCGCTGGTCGAAGTACCTATCTGGCTTTACTGATTGAGAATCCTGTTGCGTTATCACAGGTTGTGCGGCTGTTTTCCAGGAGCGGCTGGATATCAGAATATATAACCATGCATCCGGTGCTTCTGGATGAACTGCTCGATATGCGCTCGATGTGCGAGC
Source organism: Gammaproteobacteria bacterium (assembly GCA_011052215.1). Taxonomy (GTDB): domain Bacteria; phylum Pseudomonadota; class Gammaproteobacteria; order JAADHQ01; family JAADHQ01; genus JAADHQ01. The sequence continues at coordinate 2,424 of DRJK01000130.1, read as the reverse complement.
CAAGAAAAATCGAGGGCTTAAGGAGAGAGATCAGGAGTCTGTTGTCATTTATTGATGCCGATGATCTTGAGCAGCAGATGGATGCCCTGCGTTATTTCAAGCAGTCAAACGTATTACATGTGGCGGCTGCCGATTTGACCAGGGCCATGTCGCTGGTTGCGGTGAGCGGGCATCTTACTGATATAGCAGAGGTGGTTCTTGAGCATGTCATCGAGATAGCCATGCAACATTTATTGAAGAAGCACGGTGCCCCGGTATGCCGGGACAATAGACACGAGGTGCGGCCGGGTTTTGCGGTCATTGGTTACGGTAAATTGGGTGGTATCGAGTTTGGTTATGGCTCGGACCTTGATCTGGTTTTCCTGCATAACAGCCATGGCAAGATCCAGAAGACCAAAGGCCCCAGGGTGCTGGACAATGCCGTTTTTTTTTCACGTGTAGGTCAGCGAATTATTCATATTCTCGATACCCATACCTCATCGGGTTCATTATATGAGGTAGATATGCGGCTCCGGCCGAATGGCGCCTCCGGTATGCTGGTCAGCGCACTGGATTCATTCAGGCAATATATGCAGGAGGAGGCGTGGATATGGGAGCACCAGGCAATGGTGAGGGCCAGGCCGATTGCCGGTGACCCGGATCTGATTGAGGAATTCAGGAAAATCCGTCGCGAGATTCTCTGTCAGCAAAGGGATGCGATGCAATTACAGAAAGAGGTTGCAGGCATGCGTGAACGTATGCGTGAAGAACTGGGTAGCAAGAGAGTGGATCGTTTTCATTTAAAACAGGATGTCGGCGGCATGGCCGATATCGAGTTTATGGTGCAATACCTGGTGCTGCGCTGGGCGTATCAATATCCGCAATTAACCGAATTTTCTGATAACCTGCGCCAACTTAATTGTCTGGGGGAACTGGAGATTCTGGAAGCGGATACAGTAGAGGGCCTGGCGGAGGCCTATAAGGCATACCGGGCCAGGGCACACTGGCAGGTGTTGACGGATGAACCATCCTGTGTCCCTGCGGATACTTTTTTAAGTTCACGCAGAATGGTGGAGTCGACGTGGAGGTGTTTGATGATTGATCCCGTGGGCGAATAGCCTGAGCCTGCCACCAGTAATACAGTTATTCAGGCCTTTCAGTATTACATAACCTGTGAGCGGTTGATCCTGTAATGAAGCCCGGTTTTCAGGGAAATAAATTATCACCGTCTGGAAGTTGAAATACTCCAGAATATCAACAAGTTGAATATTTTATCGCACCCGGAAATAATCATTCTGATGGCCTTGTCTGTCATTAGCGAAACCGGTTTTATCACAAACCCGAGATTTCATTGCTGTTTTTATCATTTGATTTTCAAGTAGAAAATCACTGCGAAAGCTGCACCTGTGCCTTAAATTCGATACAATAATTCCACTGTTACTTAATAGAATCAAACTATAAGGAGTTCTGTTTATGTCGATGTCAGATCGGGATGGCGTAATATGGATGGATGGCGAGCTGGTTCCCTGGCGGGATGCCAATGTCCACGTCCTGACTCATACCCTGCACTATGGAATGGGGGTATTTGAAGGCGTGCGCGCATACAAGACTGACAAGGGGACTGCAATTTTTCGTTTACAGGAGCATACCGAGCGGCTGTTTAACTCGGCCCATATCATGAATATGGGTATTCCGTTTGATAAGGAAACCATTAGCGAAGCTACTCGCACGGCCGTTCGTGAGAATGATCTTGAAACCGCCTATATGCGTCCGATGGTTTATTACGGGTCAGAGGGCATGGGCCTGCGTGCCGATAATCTGAAGGTGCACGTTATCATTGCCGCCTGGGAGTGGGGCGCCTACCTGGGGCAGGATGCACTTGAAAAAGGTATACGCATCCATACCTCGTCTTTCTCACGCCATCATGTCAATGTCAGCATGTGCCGCGCCAAGGCCAACGGGCATTACATTAACTCCATGATGGCCCTGCAGGAGGCCTTGACGGCCGGCTATGACGAGGCGCTGCTACTGGACACACAAGGTTTTGTCATGGAAGGCAGTGGCGAAAATATATTTATCGTTCGCGATGGTGTTCTCTATACACCAGACCTGAGCTCGGCGCTGGATGGTATTACGCGCAAAACCATTATGGCACTGGCGTGTGACCTGGGAATCGACGTTGTTGAAAAACGCATCACCCGTGATGAGGTTTATATAGCAGACGAGGCCTTCTTTACAGGAACGGCCGCCGAAGTTACACCGATCCGCGAGCTGGATGATCGCGCAATCGGTGGCGGTGGCCGCGGCCCGGTTACTGAAAAATTACAGACATTGTATTTTAATCAGGTTCATGGCCGTTGCGAAGATCATCCGGAGTGGCTGGCGCTGGTTTAGTGCCGGTTTGTGCTCTGTTAATGCAGAAAATTGTAAAACTTTACGGGGTTG
>DRJK01000129.1 GCA_011052215.1 Gammaproteobacteria bacterium | reverse complement strand
GATGCCTTGCATCTGTCGGGACTGATCATGCAGCAACGCGGCGACCTGCAGGCTGCCGTGAACCTGATCCAGCAAGCCATAAGCGGCAACGCCAACATCGCCCTTTATCACAGTAGCCTGGGTTCCATTTGCATGGATTGTGGACAATGGTCAGATGCACAGCAATGTTATCAACGGTCCTTGCAACTGGCACCGGGTAACAGTGAGGCACAGGATCGCCTTGGTTTTGTACTGGCCAACCAGGGTGAGTTTGAGCAGGCCGAGTCCTGTTTCAGGGAAGCCATACGCCTCAAACCCGAATACGCAGATGCGCACTTTCACAGAGGGCTTGCGCTGGGCAGACTACAGCGACCGGAAGAAGCCGGGCAAAGTTTTCTGGTTGCCGTGGGGTTAAGGCCGCAATGGCCGGAGGCCTGGCATAACCTGGGAGATGCACAAAAACAGCAGGGTCAGTATGAAGCGGCGGAAAAGAGTTACCGTGAAGCCTTGCGGTTGCAGCCATCTAATATAAAGGCCTGTGTCAGTCTGGGTAATGTCCTGAAGGAGCAAGAGGATTTTACACAGGCCCTGGAGTGTTACCAACAGGCCATACAGATGGACCCCGGGTGTGCAGAAGCATACAACAACACGGGTTTGATATTTTATAATCAGGACAAACTGGGTGAGGCCATACAGTGTTATGAAAAGGCATCATCGATTAATCCGGATTATGCTGAAGTATGCATGAACCTCGGGAATGCATTCACCGCAGGTGGGCAACTGGATGAGGCAATGGATTGCTTTCAAAAGGCGTTGAAAATTGATCCCGATTATGCCGCTGCACACTGGAATTATTCGTTTGCGTTGTTATTGGCCGGGAATTACAGACAAGGTTGGCTGGAACATGAATGGCGCTTCAGGGTGGGAGGCATTGCAAGTGCGCGTCATGGCGATATTGCTCACTGGCAGGGTGAAGATATTAGTGAGCGTACCCTGCTTGTCTATGCAGAGCAGGGCCTTGGTGATGAACTGCGCTATGCAAATTGCATACAGGATATTATCGCAAGGGCCAAACATGTCGTCATTGAATGTGCACCTCGATTGCAAAGCCTGTTTCAACGCTCCTTTCCTGAGGCCAGTGTATATGGTGTCAAGCGTGATGATGTGTCCTGGTTATCGTTAGCACCCTCAATTGATTTGCAGGTTGCGATTGGCAGCTTGCCATTATATACACGTACCGAACTGGATGATTATCCGAAAGAATCCGGTTATTTGAAGGCTGATCCGGAACGTGTAATGTACTGGAGAGAACGTTTACAGTCCTTGGGTCCCGGTCCCAAGGTGGGGATATCGTGGCGTAGTGGCAAGATTAGTGAGGAACGTGAATTACACTATGCAGATTTCAGAAAGGATTGGGCGGTAGTCCTGCAGGTCCCAGGCATTCAATTTATTAATCTGTTGTATGACGAATGTAGTGAGGAGCTGGAATGGGCACGTAAGGAATCAGGTGTGGAGATTCATGATTTCAGTGAGCTCGACCAGTTCAATGACATGGAGGGAGTGGCCGCTTTAATGAGTGCGCTTGATCTTCTGATTACAGCACCAACATCGGTATCGGAAATGGCCGGAGCACTGGGGATGCCGACATGGTTTCTGGTGGTAGAGCATTTTATTAATACAATGGGCACGGGATATGTACCATGGTTCCCGTCGATGCGTTGTTTTTTCAAAGATCGAACCAGTCAGTGGGGGCCAGTGACCGATGCCATTGCAAGGGCCCTGGATGAGCTGGGCAAATCGTCGAATGTAAATACCACAGAACAGCCGTTACAAATTCGGGGAGAAAGTACTGAAACAGGCAAGCATGGTTTTTCTGATAGTGGCGAAGTATCACCTGTGACAGCAGAAGAGTATTACCAGTCAGGGCTGGTCGCACAACAGTGTGGTGATTTACAAAATGCAAAGGATTTAATCCAGTCAGCTATTGACTTGTTACCCGAAAATGCGAGTTATTGTTATAGTCTGGGGGACATCTATCATATGGAAGGAGAGCCAGGCAAGGCGATACGGTTGTTTCGTGAAGGCCTGGCTAATGATGCAGATTGTATTAGTGTAAGAATCAAGCTCGGTGATATCTACTGTGAACAAACAAGGTTCGATGAAGCACAGGAAATTTATCGGGATGTATTAAAGCTGGATGAAAAAAATACTGAATCAAGATTCAAGCTGGGAGTCGCGTTGGCCAAGTCCGGACACCTGGTTGAAAGTGTTCGATGCTTGTCGCAAGTGCTGGTCGAACAGCCTGACTGGCCAGATATACATGTAACCCTTGGCCTTGTTTCAAGGGAGCAGGCCCACTTCGAGATAGCTGGGCAGTATTTTCAGTTGGCGATCGAGAGTAAAACAGATGATGCGCTGGCATACAATTATCTGGCATTGACCCAGGCAGACCTGCAGCATACAGAGCAGGCTATATCTAATTATAAAAAGGCGATAGAACTGGACCCGGCATTATCGCAGGCACGTTTCAACCTGTCCCTGTCACTGTTGGCCACGGGAGAGCTGATGCCTGGCTGGCAGGAGTACGAGTGGCGATTCAAGGCAAAAAATATGGACCCGGAAAGGTTTGCTCACATCCCCCCGTGGGATGGCAGCGACCTGGGAGATAAGTCCATTTTAGTGTGCGCGGAGCAGGGTCTCGGGGATGAGGTTAGATATGCAAGCTGTATTGGCGATTTAATTATAAAAGCCGGACATGTTGTTATCGAATGTGACCCGCGCCTGCAAGGCCTGTATCAACGATCTTTCCCGGATGCGAGTGTCTATGGTGTCAAGCTGAGTGACACAGACTGGTTATCGATGGCCCCGTCAATAGACTTGCAGATTTCTGCAGGCAGCCTTCCTTTATATACGCGTAACCGATTGGAAAATTTTCCAAAGGAAGGTGGTTACCTGAAGGCAGACCCCAACAAAATAAAATATTGGGAAAAAAGGCTGATAAACCTGGGGCCGGGACTAAAAGTCGGTATTGCATGGCGTGGTGGCCTAAGTACGGTTGAGCGTAAATTGCATTATGCCGATTTCAAAAAAGACTGGCAGTCAATTCTGAAGGTACCTGGCATCCGGTTTATCAACATGATGTATGACCGGTGTGATGAAGACCTGGAATGGGCGCATACGGAGTGGGGTATTGATATTCATAATTTCAGCGATCTGGATCAGTTTAATGATCTGGAAGGTGTGGCCGCTTTAATGAACGGGCTGGACTTGCTGATTACTCCTTTGATATCAGTATCGGAAATGGCAGGTGCAATGGGTGTACCAACCTGGGTTTTGATGTTGTCGCAACATTCTATTGCTCTGGGCACGGATCATATTCCCTGGTATCCAAACAGCCGGGCTTTTTTCAAAGACAGTGGCGGGAAATGGGGGCAAGCTACGGATGATATTAAACATGCCCTGGAAGAATGTTTTAATGAAATCGATAAAGGCAAAGCTGATACTGAGTCAGTAGTTACAGACAAGAGCGAAGCACTCCCACTGGAGGAAATAAGTGTACTAATGCATGAGGCCGTTGAGTCGCATCAGTCGGGCCGGTTCGATGATGCGGAAATAATCTACCGCAAAATACTGGTATACGAACCAATGATGGAGGATGCCTTGCATCTTCTAGGCTTGATTGCTCAGGAGAAAGGTGATTTTCATGAGGCGACAAGGCTTATGCAAAAGGCGGTAGAGGCAAATCCGGAAACTCTTTTGTTCCGTATCAGTCTGGGCAAACTCTTCAGTATGTGTGGCATGCCTGAAAAAGCTGAACAATGTTTCAGGTTTGCGACCCAACGAGCACCCGATGATATAGAGGCAAACATTCATCTTGGTAATATATTACTGAAAACAGGTTCCCTGGATGAGGCTGGTGTAATATATAAAAAAGTACTTGAGCTAAGTCCGGATCATGCGGATGCCTTGAATGGGCTGGGGGTCATACTGTTGAAAAAAGGTGAGCCGGAGCGAGCGGCCGGGTATTTTCAGGATGTCATCAAGGTCAAACGTGATTACACAGCTGCGCATAATAACCTGGGACAATGTTTTTCCGGGATGGGAGAGTCCGATGCGGCAATTCAGTGCTTTAAAGAGGCGATAGAGCTTGAGGACGATTTTGCAGATGCATATAACAATCTTGGTAATGCGTATGAAAAGAAGGAGCAATACAAGCAAGCTGTGCCATTCTTTCGACAGGCAATACTACTAAATAACAAGTATCCGGAGGCATACAGTAATCTGGGTATCTGTCTGGTATGTCTGGACGATATGACGGAAGGTATCAGGCACCTGAAAGAGGCCATTCGACTGGAGCCGGGGTATGCAGATGCATATACCAATCTTGCTACTGCGTACCTGAAAACCGAGGAACTTGATGCTGCAGAAAATGCCTGTTTACGGGCACTGGAGCTAAAGCCTAAAAATCCGCAGGCCTGTAACAACATGGGCCTGGTATTCAGAAAGAAAGGGAAGCTTGACACTTCTATCAAGAATTATACTGAAGCACTGCAGTATGATCCGGATTATGAGGATGCATTACTGAATCTGGCAAATGCATTAACCGAAATTGGCAAAGTGACTGAGGCAATAGAAAAATATAAAAAAATTCTGGAATTAAATCCTGAAAATATATCTGCTCATCTGAATTATTCTTTCGCTTTGTTGCTATCGGGTAAGTTTGGTCATGGCTGGCAGGAATATGAATGGCGTAGAAGGTTAATGGATGGTGTGGATCGCCACAGTGAAATTCCGCGCTGGCAGGGTGAAAATCCGGGTGAGCGCACTTTGTTGGTCTATGCTGAGCAAGGGGTGGGGGACGAACTGCGTTTTGCAAACTGTATAACCAGTGTTATCGAGCTCGCCGAACACGTTGTTATTGAATGTGATCCTCGCTTGCAGGGCTTATATAAACGTTCCTATCCTGATGCAAGTGTGTTTGGAGTCAATCGGGAGGATACGGATTGGTTGTCGGCCGCACCACCGATTGACTTGCAGATAGCCTTAGGCAGCCTGCCTTTATATACACGAACTCATTTGGAGGATTTCCCTGCTGAAAGGGGTTATCTGAAAGCAGACCCGATTGAAACTGCCCGTTGGAAAGAACGACTTCAGTCATTAGGCCCGGATCCCAAAGTTGGTCTTTTATGGAGAGGTGGCCTGAGAACAGCAGAGCGTGATTTAAACTATGCCGATTTCAGAAAATATTGGAAGAGCATATTACAGGTACCGGGTATCCGGTTTATCAACATGATGTATGACCAATGTGAAGATGATCTGGAGTGGGCGCGTAAGGAATGGGGAGTTGAGATTCACCATTTCAGTGATCTTGACCAATATAATGACCTGGAAGGGATGGCTGCCTTGATGAGTTCGCTGGATCTGCTGATTTCGGCCCCGACTGTTGTATC
>DRJK01000128.1 GCA_011052215.1 Gammaproteobacteria bacterium | reverse complement strand
CTGATCGCACCGATTGCGATGGAAGATGGCTTGCGTTTTGCGATTCGTGAAGGGGGCCGTACCGTGGGTGCCGGCGTTGTAGCTAAAATTATTGAATAAGTTCAAGGGGAAAGGTGAAAGATACAAGATACAAAGGTGGGTGTTATACGAGCTCTTTATATCTTTGCTCTTTACCCTTTGCCCTGTAGTTTTAGGCCAGTAGCTCAATTGGCAGAGCAGCGGTCTCCAAAACCGCAGGTTGGGGGTTCGATTCCCTCCTGGCCTGCCACTAACAGACAGGAAGGCGAGTATTCGGATGAGTAGTAAAGCAGTAGAACAAGGATCAACAGCTGATATATTCAAGCTGCTTATTGCATTGTCATTACTGGTGGCAGGCGCGGTTGCCTTTTACATCTACTCTGAATATTCCCTGCTAATGCGCGTGTTGGCGCTTTTGGGAGTGGCGGGTGTTGCAGTTTTTATTGCAATGCAGACGAATCAGGGGCGTTTTGCCTGGGCATTTGTCGGTGGTGCGCGCACTGAAGTGCGAAAGGTCATCTGGCCCACAAGGCAGGAGACCATGCAAACCACGTTGATTGTTATTGTTATGGTCGTACTGGTAGGTATCATGCTGTGGATCATGGATTCCTTTTTACTGTGGGCGGTCAGGCTTCTGACGGGTCAGGGAGATTAGATTAATGTCGATGCGCTGGTATGTGGTACATGCCTACTCGAATTTTGAAAACAAGGTTAAATTGAGCCTGATTGAACGTATCAAACGCCTTGGCATGGAAGACAAATTCGGCGAAATCCTTGTGCCCACTGAAGAAGTAGTGGAAATGAGAGAAGGTCAGCAGCGCAGGAGTGAACGAAAGTTTTTCCCCGGCTATGTGCTTGTACACATGGAAATGGATGATGACACCTGGCATTTGATCAAGGATACACCCAAGGTGCTGGGTTTTATTGGTGGCACCAGCGACAAACCGGCCCCGATAACGGACAAGGAAGCAGATTCAATTCTTCAGCGTGTGCAGGAAGGTGTGGATAAGCCCAAACCGAAGGTATTGTTCGAACCGGGTGAAGTTGTACGTGTTACAGACGGACCCTTTAACGACTTTAATGGTGTTGTTGAAGAAGTAAATTACGAAAAGAGCAAGCTGGTTGTGGCGGTTCTGATTTTTGGTCGTTCCACACCGGTTGAGCTCAATTTTAGTCAGGTTGAGAAAGGTTAATTAAGAACAGGTAAAAGATAAAAGGTGAAAGATACAACAATTTGTACCTTTTATCTTTTACCTGAATTTAACAGGGGAGCTGCAAGGCGATTGTACCCACAGGAGTAGAAATGGCAAAGAAGATTGAAGCTTATATCAAGCTGCAAGTGCCTGCGGGACAGGCCAATCCCAGTCCCCCGGTTGGTCCGGCACTGGGTCAGCATGGTGTCAACATCATGGAATTCTGCAAGACATTCAATGCGCAGACACAAAAACTGGATCAGGGTATGCCCGTGCCGGTTGTTATTACTGTGTATGCCGATCGCAGTTTTACCTTTATTACCAAGACCCCGCCTGCCGCGGTTTTGCTGAAAAAACTGGCCGGCGTTCCCAAGGGAAGCGGTACGCCCAATTCGGTCAAGGTTGGCAAGGTGTCACGCGCCCAGATCGAAGAGATCGTCAAGATAAAAGAACCGGATCTGACGGCAGCCGATATGGATGCTGCAGTACGTACGATAGCGGGTACAGCCCGCAGTATGGGTCTGGATGTGGAGGGTTGATGACATGGCCAAGTTAAATAAAAAACAGAAAGCAATCAATGAAAAACTCGAGCATGGCAAGCTTTACCTTGTCGAAGATGCAGTTAATTTACTCAAGGACATGCCACGTGCAAAATTCGTTGAATCAATTGATGTCAGTGTCAACCTCGGTGTAGATCCCCGCAAGTCTGACCAGGTCGTTCGTGGTTCAACAATTTTACCTAACGGCAATGGCAAAAACGTGCGTGTTGCAGTATTTGCCCAGGGTGAAAATGCAGACAAGGCCAGGGCCGCTGGTGCCGATATAGTCGGTTTTGAAGATCTGGCAGAAGACATTAAAAAGGGCAACATGAATTTTGATGTCGTTATCGCTTCACCTGATGCAATGCGTGTTGTCGGTACATTGGGCCAGATACTGGGTCCGCGGGGTCTGATGCCAAACCCGAAGGTGGGCACGGTTACTCCCGATGTGGAAACCGCTGTTAAAAATGCCAAGGCGGGCCAGGTGCGCTATCGTACCGACAAGGCAGGCATTATCCATTGCTCGATTGGCAATCTGGACTTTGATGTCAAGGCCATCCAGGAAAATCTGGGTGTCTTGCTGGAAGACCTGAACAAGGCCAAACCGGCTTCTGCCAAAGGGCAGTATTTGAAAAAGATTACCGTTTCTTCAACCATGGGTCCGGGTATCCAGATAGATCATACCTCCCTGTAGAGGAAGAAACGAAAAGAACTTTGGGTTCTGTAACGGTTGTTTTGTTGCAGGGACATCAAAGACCGCAGGTGTCCATATGGACTTAATGGTGTAACCGGCCTGCGCAGATGGCAAAGCTCATCAGGTTTAATACTTGGGGCCTGCCAAAAGGTTGTCTTGTTGATGGCGGGTGCCGGATACAAGGCTTGTTTTAAGGCTATTCCAGGAGAAAAGCAGTTATGGCACTCAATCTGGATCAGAAAAAGGCTGTTGTCGAGGAAGTATCAGCGGTTGCATCCACTGCACTTTCTGCTGTCGCAGCCGAGTATCTTGGCCTTACCGTGGAAGAGATGACTGAATTACGTGCGAAGGCGCGTGATGAGGGTGTGTATCTTCGCGTCGTAAAAAACTCACTGGCACGTCGTGCAGTTGAAGGAACTGACTTCGAATGTATTCAGGAGGGTCTTGTCGGGCCACTTGTTATTGCATTTTCGCAGGAAGATCCGGGGTCTGCCGCCAGGGTAATAAAAGAGTTCTCCAGTGGGCATGAAAAGCTCGTGGTGAAGCTGGTTTCCGTCGGGGGTCAATTACTGGCCGCATCGGAACTTGAACGATTAGCGAAATTACCAACTCGTGATCAGGCAATCAGTATGCTGATGGCAGTTATGAAGGCGCCGGTAGAGAAGTTGACGCGCACAATTAACGAAGTCCCTGGCAAGCTGGTTCGTACTGTCGCCGCGGTTAAGGACCAAAAAGAGAGCGCTGCCTGATGCCGGCATGGCAGGCACAGGCAGTCGATTGTAAAAACAATGTTTTTACAATCGAACCCAAGTAACCCACTTTATTAAAATAGGAGATAGCAAATGGCTGTTTCAAAAGAAGATATACTGGATACCATCGCAAACATGAGCGTGATGGATGTTGTTGACCTGATTTCCGATATGGAAGAAAAGTTCGGTGTAACTGCGGCTGCAGCCGTAGCAGCAGCCCCGGTCGCCGCTGGTGAAGCCGCAGCAGTCGAAGAGAAAGAAGACTTCGACGTTGTTTTGACCAGCTTCGGCGCAAACAAGGTTTCCGTCATCAAGGTTGTACGTGCGATCACCGGCCTCGGGCTGAAAGAAGCCAAGGAAATGGTCGAAGGTACGCCGAGCACAATCAAGGAAGCTGCGCCAAAGGCAGATGCAGAAGACGTCAAGAAACAACTGGAAGAAGCTGGCGCAAGCGTCGAGCTCAAGTAAGGGTTGTTTACGGTTGCAACACCGGGCAACCTGTTTTTGATGGAAACAGGGCGGCTGGCGGCTTGAAAAAGCTGCCGGCCTTTCCTGTTTGTAAGAATTGGCCCACATATCCCGTCAGGATGACGAGATACGTGGGGCGGGGATAGTTTTCAGCCCTGGCTCCAGGCATAAACGTTTGGGGTACAGGTAAAACGGAAACTTTTCAAACATAGATGTTGAACGATAGCTGAGGTAGATAATGGCCTATACTTTCACCGAAAAGAAACGCATCCGTAAGGATTTCGGTAAACAAGCTAGCATTCTGGAAGTCCCGTACTTGCTCGCAATCCAGCTGGATTCCTACAGCAAGTATTTGCAGGATGAAACAGATCCCGACAAGCGGGAGGACAGGGGCTTGCATGCCGCCCTCAAGTCGGTATTTCCTATAGTCAGTTATTCCGGCAATGCATTGCTGGAATATGTCAGCTATCGTCTCGGCAAACCTGTATTTGATGTCAGGGAATGCCAGTTACGGGGCATGACCTATTCGGCCCCATTGCGTGTCAAGGTGCGCCTGGTAATCTATGACAAGGAAGCGCCAGCCAACTCCAAGGTCGTCAAGGACATCAAGGAACAGGAAGTCTACATGGGCGAGATCCCGTTAATGACCGATAATGGTACTTTTGTTATCAATGGTACAGAGCGTGTTATCGTTTCACAGTTACACCGCTCACCGGGTGTATTTTTTGATCATGATAAAGGCAAGACACACAGTTCAGGCAAGCTATTGTTCAACGCCCGTGTTATTCCTTACCGTGGTTCCTGGCTGGATTTTGAATTTGACCCGAAAGATGCGGTTTTTGTCCGAATTGACCGCCGCCGTAAATTACCCGCCTCTGTATTGCTGCGCGCCCTGGGTTATGACAGCGAACAGATTCTGGAAATGTTTTTTGAGGCAAATAATTTCACCCTGACCAAGGACGGGGTGATGCTGGACCTCGTACCGGAAAGGCTACGTGGTGAGACATCGGCCTTTGATATTGTCGTCAAGGGAAAAGTTGTCGTGGAAGAGGGTCGCCGGATTACCGCGCGCGTTATACGTGAACTTGAAAAGGCAGGCGTTCAGTCATTGTTGGTACCTAAAGACTACCTGCTGGGAAAAATACTTGCCTGCAATGTCGTCAATACTGAAACGGGTGAGATCATTGCCTATGCCAATGATGAGTTGACAGAAGAATTGATCGAGGCCCTTGAAGCCGCTGGTATAACCGGAATCAAGACCATTTATTTTAATGATATCGATCATGGTCCTTATTTATCCAATACCCTGAAGATTGATGCATCAACGACAGAGCTGGAGGCCATGGTTGAAATCTATCGAATGATGCGCCCGGGCGAGCCACCTACCAAAGAGGCGGCACAAAATCTGTTTAACAACCTGTTTTTCAATGAGGACCGCTACGACCTTTCAGCAGTGGGCCGGATGAAGTTCAACCGGCGTATTGGCCTGAATGAAGACGAAGGCAGTGGTGTTCTCTCCAAAGACGACATTATCGGCGTTTTAAAGGTACTGGTTGATATACGCAATGGTAATGGTGTGGTGGATGACATTGACCATCTCGGTAACCGGCGCATACGCTGTGTTGGTGAAATGGCCGAAAATGTTTTCCGTGTTGGACTGGTGCGTGTCGAACGCGCCGTCAAGGAACGCTTGAGCCTGGCTGAATCAGAGGGACTGATGCCTCAGGAAATGATTAATGCCAAGCCGGTTGCAGCGGCGGTAAAGGAATTCTTTGGTTCATCGCAACTGTCCCAGTTTATGGATCAGAACAATCCGTTATCGGAAGTGACCCACAAGCGTCGTATTTCCGCATTGGGCCCGGGCGGTCTGACCCGCGAACGCGCCGGGTTTGAGGTACGTGATGTGCATCCAACCCACTATGGACGTGTTTGCCCTATCGAGACACCGGAAGGTCCAAACATCGGCCTGATAAATTCACTTGCGGTGTATGCACGAACCAACAAGTACGGTTTCCTTGAAACGCCATACCGCAAGGTAATCAAGGGCAAGGTAACCAGTGACCTGGATTACCTGTCTGCGATTGAGGAAGGTCAGTACGTCATCGCGCAGGCAAACGCCGGTGTTGACGAGAAAGGGCGGTTGACCGATGAACTGGTGGCCTGTCGTCATATCAATGAATTCACGCTGACAACACCGGACAATGTTCAGTATATGGATGTTTCCCCCCGACAGGTGGTGTCCGTTGCGGCGGCATTGATTCCGTTCCTGGAGCACGATGATGCCAACCGCGCGTTGATGGGCTCGAACATGCAACGCCAGGCCGTGCCTACCCTGCGTTCAGAGAAACCACTGGTGGGTACCGGTATTGAACGAACGGTGGCCGTTGACTCGGGTGTAACCGTGGTTGCCAGGCGTGGTGGGACAGTTGATTCTGTCGATGCCGGTCGTATCGTTGTACGTGTAAACGATGATGAAACCATTGCCGGTGAGGCCGGGGTTGATATCTACAACCTGATAAAATATACAAGATCAAACCAGAATACCTGCATCAACCAGAACCCGCTTGTTAATCCGGGTGATGTTATTGCACGCGGTGATGTCCTCGCCGATGGCCCGAGTACCGATATGGGTGAACTGGCGCTGGGGCAGAATCTGATGGTGGCCTTTATGCCCTGGAATGGCTATAACTTTGAGGATTCCATCCTGATATCAGAACGCCTGGTACAGGAAGACCGGCTGACCACGATCCACATCGAGGAAATGACCTGCGTGGCGCGTGACACCAAGCTGGGGTCTGAAGAAATCAGCTCGGATATACCCAACGTCGGTGAAACGGCTTTATCCAAGCTGGATGAATCCGGTATCGTATACATCGGTGCAGAAGTGAAGCCGGGCGATATCCTTGTCGGCAAGGTGACGCCAAAAGGTGAAACCCAGCTGACGCCGGAAGAAAAACTGTTGCGTGCCATTTTTGGTGAAAAGGCGTCAGATGTTAAAGACACCTCTTTACGCGTTCCATCCGGCATGGATGGTATCGTCATCGATGTTCAGGTATTTACCCGTGACGGTGTCGACAAGGACAAACGTGCGCTGGAAATCGAGGAAGATCAACTCGTGGATATCCGTAAGGACCTGGGTGACCAGCGTCGTATTATGGAAGAAGACCTGTTTGATCGCATCGAAAAGCTGGTGACCGGAAAGGTTGCAGATGGTGGACCGAACATGCTGGCATCCGGTTCCAAAATCACCAAGGCCTACCTGGCCGAGCTACCCAGAAATAAATGGTTCGAAATTCGTTTGCATAACGAAGAGGCAAACAAGCAGCTGGAAGTCACGGCCGACCAGTTAAAGGGAATGCAGGAACATTTTGATAAACTGTTTGAAGAGAAAAAACAAAAAATCATAGCCGGTGATGACCTGGCGCCTGGCGTCCTGAAAATGGTCAAGGTTTATATGGCGGTCAAACGTCGAATCCAGCCTGGCGACAAGATGGCAGGACGTCATGGTAACAAGGGTGTTATTTCCATGATTGTACCCGTGGAGGACATGCCCTACCTTGAGGATGGTACCTCTGTGGATATCGTGCTTAACCCGCTGGGCGTGCCGTCCCGTATGAATGTCGGACAGATTCTGGAATGTCATCTGGGCTGGGCTGCAAAAGGGCTGGGTATCAAGATAGGCAAGATGCTTGAGGCGCAAACAAAGACGCAGGAGCTAAGGGCCTTCCTCGACAAGATATACAATAACAGTGGCAAGAAGGAAGACCTGGATTCATTAACTGACGATGAAATCATCGAGTTGTGTCGCAATCTGGTTGGCGGTGTTCCAATGGCAACCCCGGTGTTTGATGGCTGCAGTGAGGAAGAGTTGCGTTACATGTTAAACCTGGCTGATTTGCCCGAGACGGGTCAGACGACAGTCTATGACGGACGTACAGGCAAGTCTTTCGAGCGGCCGGTTACGATCGGCTTTATGCACATGCTCAAACTGAACCACCTGGTTGACGACAAGATGCATGCCCGCTCCACAGGCCCATACAGCCTTGTCACGCAACAGCCACTGGGAGGCAAGGCCCAGTTTGGCGGGCAGCGATTCGGTGAAATGGAGGTGTGGGCGCTTGAGGCCTATGGCGCAAGCTACACCCTGCAGGAAATGCTGACAGTGAAGTCAGATGATGTCAATGGTCGTACCAAGATGTACAAGAACATTGTAGATGGCAATCATTATATGGAAGCAGGTATGCCCGAATCCTTTAACGTGCTGGTTAAGGAAATTCGTTCGCTTGGTATTAATATCGAGCTGGCCCAGGATTAATCTGGTTATTATATTTGATAAACGGTTTAGCAGGCAGGAGAAGACATGAAAGATCTACTTAATCTCGTAAAGTTACAGGGAAATGTAGAGGACTTCGAGGCGATAAAAATCGGTTTGGCATCACCCGATATGATTCGCTCCTGGTCATATGGTGAGGTTAAAAAACCGGAAACCATCAACTATCGTACGTTCAAACCGGAACGTGACGGACTTTTTTGCGCAAAGATTTTTGGTCCGGTAAAGGATTATGAATGTTTGTGTGGCAAGTACAAACGATTGAAGCATCGTGGTGTTGTTTGTGAAAAATGTGGCGTTGAAGTAACGCTGGCCAAGGTGCGTCGTGACCGTATGGGGCACATCGAGCTGGCCAGCCCGGTTGCGCACATCTGGTTCCTGAAATCCCTGCCTTCACGAATCGGGCTGTTACTCGATATGACCCTGCGCGATATTGAGCGCGTTTTGTATTTCGAGGCCTTCGTGGTGGTTGATCCGGGTATGACGACGCTTGAAAAGGGCCAGTTGTTATCTGACGAGGGCTATCTCGAGGCCATAGAAGAACATGGCGATGAGTTCGATGCCCGCATGGGCGCCGAGGCCGTCTATGAACTGCTGAAAGGGATTAATCTTAAGGAAGAAGCGCCACGCCTGCGTGAGGAAATTACAGCCACCAATTCCGAAACCAAACTGAAGCGATTAACCAAACGTTCCAAGCTGGTCGAGTCTTTCCTGGAATCCGGCAACAAACCCGAGTGGATGGTCTTGCAGGTGCTGCCTGTCCTGCCACCTGATCTGCGTCCGCTGGTTCCACTGGACGGCGGCCGGTTTGCGACCTCCGATCTGAATGATTTATACCGGCGTGTTATTAACCGAAATAACCGCCTGAAGCGCCTGCTCGAGCTGAATGCGCCTGATATCATCGTGCGAAACGAGAAACGCATGTTGCAGGAATCGGTTGATGCATTACTGGACAACGGTCGTCGCGGTCGTGCCATTACCGGTACCAACAAGCGTCCGCTGAAATCACTGGCCGACATGATCAAGGGCAAGCAGGGTCGTTTCCGCCAGAACCTGCTGGGCAAACGCGTCGACTATTCCGGCCGTTCGGTTATCGTGGTTGGCCCGACACTGAAATTACACCAGTGTGGTTTGCCTAAAAAGATGGCACTTGAGTTATTCAAACCCTTTATATTCAATAAATTACAGCTTCGTGGCCAGGCCACAACGATCAAGGCTGCAAAAAAACTGGTTGAACGTGAAGGTGCGGAAATCTGGGATATCCTCGAAGATGTTATCCGTGAGCATCCGGTTATGCTTAACCGTGCCCCGACGCTACACCGTTTGGGTATCCAGGCATTTGAGCCGGTACTGATTGAAGGCAAGGCCATCCAGTTGCACCCACTGGTTTGTTCCGCATTCAATGCGGACTTCGATGGTGACCAGATGGCGGTACACGTACCGTTGTCCATCGAGGCGCAGCTGGAAGCCCGTACGCTGATGATGTCTACCAATAATGTGCTGTCTCCCGCCAATGGCGAGCCGATTATCGTGCCGTCACAGGACGTGGTGCTGGGGCTGTATTACATGACCCGCCAGTGTATTAATGCAAAGGGCGAGGGCATGATCTTTTCCGACACCACCGAAGTACATCGTGCCTATGAAGGTGACATGGTCAGCCTGAACGCCAGGGTCAAGGTCCGGATAATTGATCGTGTCCTGGATGAAGAAGGTGAGATCGATGAAGAGACCAGAATTATTGATACATCTGTTGGCAGGGCATTGTTATTTGAAATCCTGCCCGAAGGTCTGCCCTATGAACTGGTCAACGGTGATATGAGCAAGAAGGCTATTTCGCGTCTGATCAACACTTGCTATCGTCGACTGGGCCTGAAAACCACCGTTATTTTTGCCGACCAGTTGATGTATATGGGGTTTAAATACTCTACCCGGTCCGGTGTCTCCATTGCCTCGAATGACATGGTCGTTCCACAGGAAAAGACCGCTATCCTGGCAAAAGCGGAAGAGGAGGTGAAGGAGATTCAGGACCAGTACGAATCCGGCCTGGTTACCCAGGGTGAACGCTACAACAAGGTAATCGATATCTGGTCTCATACCAACGAGCAGATTTCCAAGGCCATGATGGACAAGCTGGGCACCGAGAAGGTTATCAATGCCGAGGGCGAGGAAGTCAACCAGAGTTCATTCAATTCTATCTACATGATGGCTGATTCAGGTGCTCGAGGCAGTCCGGCCCAGATCCGCCAGCTGGCGGGTATGCGTGGCCTGATGGCCAAGCCGGACGGTTCCATCATCGAGACGCCGATTACCGCCAACTTCCGTGAAGGGCTGAACGTTATCCAGTACTTTATTTCAACCCATGGCGCACGTAAGGGTCTGGCTGATACGGCATTGAAAACGGCCAATTCCGGATACCTGACTCGTCGGCTGGTGGATGTGGCCCAGGATCTGGTTGTTGTCGAGGATGACTGTGGTACCACCAATACCATGAAGATCACGCCGGTTGTTGAGGGCGGTGATGTTATCGAGTCATTGAGTGATCGTGTACTGGGCCGCGTTATTGGTGAAGACATTTATTATCCTGACTCGGACAAGGTCGCCATCAAGGCGGGAACCATGCTGGATGAACGCATGGTTGCCAAGATGGAGGAAATGAGCATTGACCAGGCCATGGTCCGATCACCTATTCTTTGCGAAACCCGGCATGGCGTTTGTGCCCAGTGTTACGGGCGTGATCTGGCGCGCGGACACCGAATCAATATTGGTGAATCCGTTGGTGTGGTCGCTGCCCAGTCTATCGGTGAGCCAGGAACGCAGTTAACGATGCGTACCTTCCACATCGGTGGCGCCGCATCACGTGCAGCATCGATCAGTAATATCGAGGTAAAATCGAAGGGAAGTATTAAACTTCATAATCTCAAAACCGTAAAAAACCGCGATGGAAACTATGTTGCCATCTCCCGTTCGGGTGAGCTGACGGTTCAGGATGATCACGGCCGCGAGCGTGAGCGTTACAAGGTTATCTACGGTTCAACAATCAGTGTTGAGGATGGTGCCCAGGTTGATGCAGGCGAGATCGTGGCCAACTGGGATCCACATACACACCCGATCGTTACCGAGGTGGCGGGCACCCTGAAATTTGTTGATTTCATCGAAGGTGTGAGTGTCAATACCCGGTCCGACGATATTACCGGCCTGTCCAGTCTGACCGTATCCGATCCCAAGACCCGTGGTACAGCAGGCAAGGATCTTCGTCCAATGGTGAAGCTGGTCGATGGCGAAGGCAACGACATCCTGATACCCGGCACGGAAATACCGGCCCAGTATACCCTGCCGGCAGGTGCGATCATTGGCGTTAATGACAATACGGCCGTAGAGGTCGGTGATATTCTGGCACGTATTCCGCAGGAGTCATCGAAGACACGTGACATCACAGGTGGTCTGCCACGTGTTGCCGACCTGTTCGAGGCCCGCAAACCAAAAGACCCATGCATCATGGCCGAGTACTCGGGCACGGTCAGTTTTGGCAAGGAAACCAAGGGGAAACAACGTTTTGTTATTACGGATGAAAATGGTGACCAGCATGAAGAGCTGATCCATAAATGGCGTCATGTCACCATCTTCGAAGGTGAGCACGTCGAGCGTGGTGAGGTGGTTGTCGAAGGAGAACTGGATCCGCATGATATCCTGCGACTGCTGGGCGTCAACACATTGGCGGATTATCTGGTCAAGGAAATCCAGGATGTTTACCGCCTGCAGGGTGTAAAAATCAATGATAAACACATTGAGGTTATTTCCCGCCAGATGATGAAGAAGGTGGAAATCAAGGCACCGGGTGATTCCAACTACCTGAAAGGTGAACAGCTTGAGCGTTTCGGTGTCCTGGAAACCAATGACAAACTCATTGCCGATGGCAAGCAGCCGGCTAAATATGAGCCTTTATTACTGGGCATCACCAAGGCATCACTGGCGACAGAGTCATTTATTTCGGCCGCATCCTTCCAGGAAACGACTCGCGTCCTGACCGATGCCGCCGTCAGGGGGTTGAGTGACGACCTGCGAGGCCTGAAGGAAAACGTCATCGTTGGGCGACTGATTCCGTCGGGCACCGGGCTGGCCTATCATGACGAGAGGCGTCGCCGTCGTCACCCGGAAACACCGAGCATGGAAGATCTCGAGATGAAGATTGCAGCAGAGATTCAGGCAAATACCTCAAGTGAGACCGTATCGGAAGAAAGCGATAGCTAGCGAATAGCCAAGTATCTCTATTTACTTCTGTTTTTCTCAAAAACTGCCCCGTATTGCTTGCAAAACGGGGCAGTTTTCTTTCGGATTATCCGATCAGGCCCCGATTTGCTTTCTGACAAGGAAAAAATGTGGAAATTCGCAATAATCCTCTTGACATAAGCAGGTCTAAACTCTAATATTCCACGGCTCTGACAGGCCGGATTGAACGCTGGCCTGTCTTTTATTTTTACAGCAATATTTTTGAAGTCGGAGCAGGAATTTAATGGCTACAATCAATCAGTTGGTGCGTAAACCACGTTCGCGCAAAAGGGATAAAAGCAATGTCCCTGCCCTTGAAAGTTGTCCGCAAAAAAGGGGTGTTTGCACCCGTGTGTACACGACAACCCCCAAGAAGCCTAACTCGGCCATGCGCAAGGTTGCCCGTGTCCGACTGACCAACGGATTTGAAGTGACCAGTTATATTGGCGGAGAAGGACATAATTTGCAGGAGCATTCTGTTGTTCTTTTACGCGGTGGCCGTGTCAAGGATTTACCCGGTGTGCGTTATCACATCGTACGCGGAAGCCTTGATACATCGGGCGTTGAAGCCAGACGCAGGGGTCGTTCCAAGTACGGCGCCAAGCGACCCAAGAGTTAACAGAATTTAAACAGTCAATCGAGATTTGAGAGACACCCATGTCCAGAAGAAGAGAAAGCGGAAAACGCACCATATTACCGGATCCAAAATTTGGCAGTCTGATGCTGGCAAAGTTTGTCAATATGATTATGGTCGATGGTAAAAAGTCGACGGCAGAACAGATTGTTTATACAGCACTGGAGGCCATTACTAAAAAGGGCAAGGGTGATTCGGTAGAGGTTTTCCAGAAGGCGCTGGATAACATCAGCCCGCATGTGGAAGTCAAGTCCAGAAGGGTGGGTGGTGCAACCTACCAGGTGCCGGTTGAAGTCAGGTCTGACCGTCGTCAGGCATTGGCGATGCGCTGGATGATCGAGGCGTCACGTAAACGTGGTGAAAAATCCATGGCCCGCCGTCTTGCGGGTGAAGTGATAGATGCCGCAGAAAGCCGCGGCTCTGCCGTGAAGAAACGTGAAGATACTCATCGTATGGCCGAGGCGAACAAGGCCTTTGCTCATTATCGCTGGTAAGAAACAGGAAATTTATAGGACTATTATCGTGGCTCGTGTGACTCCAATAGATCGTTACCGCAATATCGGCATCATGGCCCATATTGATGCGGGCAAGACGACCACGACCGAGCGTATACTGTTCTATACCGGTGTGTCACACAAGATCGGTGAAGTCCATGATGGTGCGGCCACCATGGACTGGATGGAACAGGAGCAGGAACGTGGTATTACCATTACCTCGGCTGCAACGACCTGCTTCTGGAGTGGCATGGACAAGCAATTCAAACAGCACCGTATCAATATTATAGATACCCCGGGGCATGTGGATTTCACCATCGAAGTCGAGCGCTCCTTGCGTGTACTCGATGGTACCTGTGCTGTTTTTTGTGCCGTGGGTGGTGTCGAGCCGCAGTCTGAAACAGTGTGGCGTCAGGCGACGCGATACGAAGTGCCGCGAATGGCCTTCGTCAACAAGATGGACCGCTCGGGTGCAAACTTCCTGCGTGTGGTTGATCAGGTCAGGGATCGTCTGGGCAGTAATCCGGTGCCAATGCAAATGAACATCGGTGCGGAAGAAAATTTCGAAGGCGTCGTCGACCTGGTTCGAATGAAGGCCATCTACTGGAATGAAGAAGACCGCGGTGTCACTTACGAGGCACGGGAAATTCCTGAAGAACTCTTGGCTAAATGTGAGGAACTGCGTGAACAGATGATGGAGGCGGCAGCCGAGGCAACTGAAGAGTTGATGGAAAAATACATCGAAAGTGGCGAATTATCCGAAGACGAAATTCGCCAGGGTATTCGTCTACGAACGTTGTCTAATGAGGTTGTACCTTGTTTTTGTGGTACAGCATTCAAGAACAAGGGCGTGCAGGCCATGCTCGACGGGGTTATATCCTACATGCCATCGCCCATCGATATACCGGCCATCAAGGGTATTCTGGATGACGGGTCAGAGGGCGAACGACATTCGTCTGATGATGAGCCGTTTGCCGCACTGGCATTCAAGATAGCGACCGACCCGTTTGTCGGCACACTGACCTTCTTTCGGGTCTATTCGGGCGTCATTAATTCAGGTGACTTTGTTTATAACCCGACCAAGAGCAAAAAGGAACGTATTGGCCGGATAGTGCAGATGCATGCCAACAGTCGTGATGAAATCAAGGAAGTGCGTGCAGGAGATATTGCCGCAGCAATTGGCCTGAAAGACGTGACGACAGGTGAGACACTGTGTGATCTGAAAAATATTATTACACTGGAGCGCATGGAGTTCCCCGAGCCGGTTATTTCGATTGCGATCGAGCCCAGGACAAAAAGTGACCAGGAAAAGATGGGTGTTGCCCTGTCCAAGCTGGCGCAGGAAGATCCTTCCTTTCGTGTGCATACCGACGAAGAATCCGGCCAGACCATTATATCCGGAATGGGTGAATTACACCTGGATATCATCGTTGACCGCATGAGGCGTGAATTCAGCGTTGAGGCGAATGTTGGCAAGCCGCAGGTGGCCTACCGTGAAACGATTCGTTCTACCGTTTCACAGGAAGGCAAGTTTGTACGTCAGTCAGGTGGTCGCGGTCAATATGGCCATGTCTGGTTGAAGATTGAGCCGCTTGAGGCAGGCGCCGGTTACGAATTCGTCAATGAGATCGTCGGTGGCGCTGTGCCGCGTGAATACATACCGGCCGTTGACAAGGGTATACAGGAACAAATGCAGAGTGGTGTCATTGCAGGTTACCCGGTCGTTGACGTCAGAGTGACGCTTTATGATGGCTCATACCATGATGTGGACTCCAATGAAATGGCCTTCAAGATCGCCGGTTCAATGGGTTTCAGGTCGGGTGCCGCGAATGCCACGCCGGTATTACTGGAACCCATTATGAAGGTTGAAGTGGTTACACCGGAAAACTACATGGGCGATGTCATGGGTGACCTGAATCGTCGTCGTGGCCTTGTTCAGGGTATGGAAGACGGCCCATCCGGCAAGATTATCCGGGCAGAGGTTCCATTGGCCGAAATGTTTGGCTATGCAACTGATCTGCGTTCAGCGACCCAGGGCAGGGCAACGTACTCGATGGAATTTGAAAAATATAAAGAAGCGCCTGCAAGTGTTGCAGAAACAGTAATTAAATCCTGACAGAAATTATTGATTGGAACTAAAGAGGTAATACGCCGTGTCTAAGGAAAAATTTGAACGTAACAAGCCACACGTAAACGTGGGAACGATTGGTCACGTAGACCATGGAAAGACAACGTTAACGGCGG
>DRJK01000127.1 GCA_011052215.1 Gammaproteobacteria bacterium | reverse complement strand
AATGGTGGAGGCGGCGGGAATCGAACCCGCGTCCGCAAGTCCTCTGCCTTCTGCTCTACATGTTTATCCACGTCTTTTTATTTAACTGCATGCTACCCGACGGGCAGGGAAAACGTACAGCGATTCCGGTTAGGTTTTAACGAATCCGCCCCGAACGTGCTTCATCGCGATCTTATGTGGATGACCCCGGTGATCTGAGCGCATAAGCACACATCAGGCCGAGGGCATTAAAACTGGTTTTTAAGCAGCTAATGCGTAGTTGTCGTCGTTGGCAACTATAAGTGTTACAGCTGGTTTTGAGAGGTAATCTGTCCCTCTACATGCACATCAGGTTTCGCAACCCGCGTCGAAGCCAGGTCGCCCCCATGTCTATAAGTATGGGGGTTGAAAGACAATGTTTCAAGTAAAGATGAGTTGATAGATGATTACCTTTGGTGGGAAGGTAAAAGGGGAAAGGTATAAGATTAAAGGGTAGGAGCGAGCCATGCTCGCGATTTTGTACTTGTACCTTTTATCCGTGTTTCATGATTCGTTGTTTCTGGCGTTGCCAATCCCGGTCTTTTTTCACGGCTCGTTTATCGTAATCCTTTTTACCTTTACCCAGGCCAATTTCGAGTTTGGCCTTGCCCCTGCTCCAGTACATGGCCAGTGCAACCAGGGTGTAGCCCTTGCGGTCTACGGCCCCCATCAGCTTGTCGATTTCCTTTCGGTGCAGAAGCAGTTTACGAATCCGGGTTGGTTCAGGTTT
Organism: Gammaproteobacteria bacterium; assembly: GCA_011052215.1. GTDB lineage: Bacteria > Pseudomonadota > Gammaproteobacteria > JAADHQ01 > JAADHQ01 > JAADHQ01. The sequence goes on along the minus strand of DRJK01000127.1, from coordinate 64,200 downwards.
TGTATAGGCAGCAGCCGTTGATAGTGGTGTGATCGTCATCCCGGAAATAAAGGCCTCTCCATGCTTGACGAATACATAGCTCTCGGGCAGTTGTACCCTTCCTTCGCGCAGGCTTTTGACTTCCCAGCCTTGCAGGGAAAGGCCTGCCTCGAATCGATCCTCAATAAAATAGTCAAATTTGGCCTTTTTATTCAGTGTTATCGTGCTGGACGGTTTGCCGGTCTTTTTGTTTTTTTTCGTGGCCATCCGGAAATTATACCGTTTATCACAAGATTATGAACTACTTCTGTGTCATGTGGATAAAGCAGAATGACGTATACGTATGATTATGATAGGGTATTTACAATCTACAAAAGCGAGCAGGCAGTAAACCAGGCGTTTGGACAATTATGTGACCGTGAGAGTGTGAAATGCACAAAAATATGAGAAGGGCGTCTTCGTTCCTGGTTTTTTTCCTGTTATTGGTTGTTCCATTCTTTATATATGCAGCAGAGCAGAGTGAGGCCGTCCGTACCCTGAATGATTTATTCGGGACGATCAACGGCTATCTGGCTACTGTATTTTTCTATGATGTGTATCCAGGTGAGCCTGATATGCCGTTCATCGTCGCCTGGCTGGTAGTTGGTGCTATTTTTCTTACGGTTCGTATGGGTTTTGTGAACCTGAAAATGTTCAGGCATGCCTACCTTATATTACGCGGTAAGTATCAGGTGCCCGGTGCCGAGGGTGAAGTGACTTCCTTCCAGGCATTGACCACGGCATTGTCCGCTACCGTCGGGCTTGGCAATATTGCCGGTGTGGCGATAGCCATTACCGTCGGGGGACCAGGTGCAACCTTCTGGATGATCATCGCCGGCCTGTTGGGGATGACGTCCAAATTTACCGAAGCGACACTTTCGCAAATGTACCGTGAAGTACGACCAGATGGCCATATTATGGGTGGGGCGATGGAGTACCTTTCCCGTGGTTTTGCTGAAAAGGGTATGGCAAGGACCGGGAAAATACTGGCCATTCTCTTTAGTTTTCTGGCCATTGGTGCCTCACTGGGTGGCGGCAATGCCTTCCAGGTGAGTCAGGCATTAACGGCGGTCAAGCAACAGATCCCGCTATTTGCAGAACAACCCTGGGTATTCGGTCTCATTATGAGTTTCATGGTGGGTGTTGTTATTATAGGCGGCATCCGGCGCATTGCTCGTACTGCCGAGGCCATTGTGCCCGCTATGGTGTTGATTTATCTGTTGGCCTGTTTGTGGATCATTATTACCAACGCGGCAAATGTACCTGATGCAATCGATAAAATTTTCAACGGGGCCTTTACGCCTGCTGCCGGTTTGGGCGGATTAATCGGGGTGTTGGTGCAGGGTTTCAAGAGAGCGGCATTTTCCAGTGAGGCTGGTATCGGTTCAGCCGCTATCGCACACGCAACAGCCAGGGTTAAATATCCGGTACGCCAGGGAATCGTTGCCTTGATGGAACCCTTTATCGATACCGTTGTGATTTGTACGATGACGGCACTGGTCATCATTATCACTGGTGTATATGATATGCCGGAAACGGCAGAGCTTGTTAAAGGCAATGAAGGTGCGGCACTGACAGCCTATGCCTTTGGTACCGTGATTTCATGGTTCCCGGTCATTCTTTCTGTCTCGGTGGTGTTGTTTGCGTATTCCACCATGATTGCATGGTCATATTATGGTGAACGTTGCTGGACATATCTGTTTGGCGAAAAGTCTTCCATGGCATTCAGAATTATTTTTGTTATTTTTGTTGTGATCGGTTCTGTCACCAGTGCCAGCAACATTCTGGAATTCAGTGATCTGTTGCTGTTAGGGATGGCGCTCCCGAATTTTATCGGGTTGTATTTATTGCATGGAAAAGTGAGAGAAGGGCTGGCTGAATACCTGTTCAGACTCAGGACAGGCGAGCTGGATCGAGAAGTAGGTCGCAGTAGCGGATAACACCCTGACCCACTATTGGCATACAATAAATAAATAATTAATGAGCCAACTATGACGAGTGAAAGAGTTTCCCATCAAGGTGAGTGGTCTGGCAGTCTCACTTTTTTTCTGGCAGCAACAGGTGCTGTTGTCGGGCTGGGTAATATATGGAAGTTCCCCTATGTGGTAGGACAGAATGGCGGGGGTGCCTTCGTACTGACCTATCTCCTTTTTGTTGTACTCATCGGCCTCCCTATTTTTATGTCCGAGGTCATGCTGGGCCGACGTGGTCGGCAAAGCCCATATAATTCGTTTTATATCATTGCCTCTGAAGACCAGAAAAGCCGGCGTTGGGCATGGTTGGGTGGCATGGTATCCATCTCAGGTTTTTTAATTCTCTCCTATTACAGTGTTGTCGGTGGTGAAGTTATTGCCTATGCAGTCCGTGCTGCATCGGGGACATTTACCAATCAAAGTGCAGACGGTGTAAAGAGTATTTACAATACCTTTCGCGATAACCCGGAAGCACTGCTGGCGTGGCATACCGTATTTATGGTGATAACTTGTCTGGTTGTCAGCAGGGGAGTAAAGCACGGTCTGGAGAAGACAGTGAAGATCCTGATTCCAGCTCTCCTGGGTTTGTTGCTCATTCTGGTCGCTTATACTGCATACACCGGGTCCTTTGTTAATGGCGCCAGTTATATGTTTGATATTGATTTTAAAAAACTGCTCTTTGCCAGGAATGAAGCCGGGATCTACATCCTTGACTCAAACGGTTCCTACCGGTTTACTTTTAAAGGAATATTGACAGCAATGGGACATGCCTTTTTTACATTGAGTCTGGGGGTAGGTGCCATGATGATTTTTGGTTCCTATCTAAAACGTGAGGTATCCATTGCCAAGGTAGCAATGAGCATAGCCTTTGCTGATACACTGGTTGCAATCGTGGCTGGTCTGGCAATTTTCCCGATTGTCTTCACGTACGGGTTGTCGGCATCACAGGGCCCCGGGCTGGTGTTTACTACCCTGCCTATCGCTTTTGGTTCGATGTATTTTGGCAGCCTGATGGGTACGGCTTTTTTTCTTTTACTGTTTTTTGCGGCACTGACTTCAGCAATAGCATTGATTGAACCGACAGTTATCTGGCTGGTTGAGAGGCGTGGCATGACCCGGGTGCAGGCAACGGCCTGGGCTGGTATAGCATGTTGGCTGGTGGGTATTATCAGCGTATTTTCAGAATCGGGGGTAACACTCAGGAGAATATTTTATGTATTGGCAGGCTTTCTGGACATTCCTGATATTGAACTGAGCCACCAGATTTTTGACCTTACCGGGTTTCAGATAATAGACAGTGTTGTAACTCTTGTTATGTTACCTGTTGGCGGTTTCTTGATCGCTATCTTTGCAGGGTGGATAATGAGTCCACAAAATTCCAGGGATGAACTGAATTTAAAAAATGATTTGTATTATAAAATCTGGCAAGCTCTGGTACGTTATATCGCTCCAGCACTGGTCTTTGTCATATTCGTATCCGGACTGATTGAGTGGATATATAAGTATCTTGTCTATCAGCCTGTAATGTAATTTCTGGAGTCAAGGTGACTACAATTCACAGACATGCGCTAACACCCTATAGTGCACAGCAAATGTTTGCACTGGTAGACGATATAGAGGCCTACCCTGAATTTTTGCAGTGGTGTCAGTCTGCTATTGTCCGGGAACGAGGCAGGGATGAAGTGACCGCCAGCCTGGTATTGAGAAAGGGATCAATACATAAGGAATTTACAACACATAACCGGCTGATGCCGGCTAAGATGATCGAAATGAAGCTGGTAGAAGGGCCATTTCATCACCTTGAAGGGTTTTGGAGTTTTGAGCCATTAAGGGAAAACGCGTGCAAGATATCATTTGATCTGGATTTTGAATTTAAAAGCCGCATGGTAGGGCTGATCACGGCACCGTTGTTTAGCCAGGTTGCCAATAGCCTGGTTGATGTCTTTTGTAACAGGGCCGATAAAATATATGGGAAAGAATAAAATCAGAGTCGAGGTTGCTTATGCCTTGCTAAATGACCAGCAAATATTGTCAATAAAAGTTGCTGAGGGAACAACTGCGGGCGAGGCAATTCGGGAATCCGGAATCCTGGAACGATACCCCGAAATTAATCTGGGTACGATCAACAAGGTAGGTATTTTTGGAAAGCTGTGCAAGCAAGACAGGGTGTTGAATGAGGGCGACAGGGTTGAGATATACCGGCCGCTGATTGCCGACCCCAAAGAGGTTAGACGCAAGCGTGCAGCAGAAGGCAAGGTGATGACCAAGGGGTCGGCTGAAAAAAGTCCATCCTCCTGATTCAATACACAAATTCACTGCCGTCCCGTTAACCCATGACGAATGTAGCTGAAATGTAAGCGGCAAGTGCGTTTGGGCTAACCCGCAATCCGGACATGAAACCGGCAGGCCGGATCAAGACACGCAAAGCATGCCATCCATGGCGGCTCGGCTGCCGCGTCCGTGCGGCAGACGGTCGTGATCAGGCTTACCGATTCCATGTCCTCACCTTGATAGAGCACTAGTCCAGCGACTCAAGATCTTCTTCACTGCCAAAAAAACTGATCCAGATTCTTTTTAACCATCCCGGTTTTTCCCTGATAACGGGATTAACGGTCATGACGGCGCTTTTTTTGTACTTGTCAGGGCTTTTTGCTGTTGTCGGGTCCGGACGTACACTGCCCTCTGTGCGAACCAGTTTATTCTTTTCAAAATAAACGGTTATATTCTTTTCCTCATATTTTCCATTACCTTTTTTCAGGGTATAGATATAGTCCCATCGATGAGGATGAAAAGGGTCTTTGATAGCGGGTGTACCCAGGATATAACTGACTTTTTTCTGGTCCATACCAGGGCGAATCTGGTCAACATCCTCCTTAAGCAGGATGTTGCCCTGCTGTACGTCAATTTTGTAGGCAGGAATGAATCTTGAACATCCGGTGACAACAAGGAATGTTATATTTATAATAAGAATAAGAATCTTTTTCATTTAGATTTTTGTACGTCTATTTAATCTGGAAAGTGAATAATAACCCAAGCCCTGACGGCTGACCACACAGGAATACAGACAAATTGGAATCGCATGATATCAGAAAGGCCGGCCTGAAGGTCACTTTGCCCCGCGTCAAGATTCTTGAAGTACTTGAGAACAATGAAAATGGTCATTTCAGCGCAGAAGATGTATATAAGCTGTTACTTGAGACAGGTGAAGAAATCGGGCTGGCGACAGTCTATCGGGTATTGACCCAGTTTGAAACAGCCGGGCTTGTTACGCGTCACCATTTCGACAGTGGCCATTCGGTCTTCGAGATGAACCAGGGCGGGCATCATGACCACATCGTATGTGTGATGTGCGGCAGGGTAGATGAATTTATTGACGATACAATAGAAAAACTGCAGTATGAAATAGCAGAGAAAGCGGGCTATGAGATGACCGATCACAGTTTATATATTTATGGTATCTGTCAGGATTGTCGGATAGGTGAAAATAAGACAAAATAAGCCGTGCATCTGACTGTCTTTTTATTAATATGGTGTGTACAAAGGTGCGCTAATGATTAAGGTTGACCTACTAAGTCGGTGTTATGGAAGTTTTACTGCGGTCGATCGGGTCTCTTTTAAAATACCACAAGGCGAAGTGGTTGGTTTGCTCGGGCACAACGGTGCGGGCAAGACAACCATTATGAAAATGCTGACGGGTTACCTCGAGCCGAGTGCCGGCACGATCACAATCAATGGGCTTGATATTGTCAAGCAGCAGCAAGCTGTTAAATCCCTGATTGGTTATCTTCCGGAAAATTTACCTCTTTATCCTGAGATGATTGTTGCAGACTATCTGGAATATGTGGCCAGTCTGCGTGGTATTGATGAATCAACAATTATGAACGCTGTTCTGGAGGCGATGAAAAAAACCGGGCTCCTTGAAAAGGCAATGCAGCCGATTTCTACTTTGTCGCGGGGTTTCAGGCAGCGTGTTGGTGTTGCCCAGGCGATTATCCATCAACCTAAGGTGCTGATACTGGATGAGCCAACCAATGGACTTGATCCGACCCAGACCATGCACATGAGGAAGTTGATTCGCGAATCATCAGAATCAGCAACCATTATTCTATCAACACATATAATGCAGGAAGTCGAAGCGATTTGTGACAGGGTTATTATGCTGCGCAATGGAGAAGTTGCCGTAAATGAAATGCTGGATGTTCTGGGCGAAAGCCGGCGAATAATACTGGAAACCAATGCCGGGCTGACAGAATTACGGCAAGTGACAGATCAGTTAAATGGTGTGGTTTCAATAGCTCAGGATGGTAATGGAAAGAGGGACAAGGCGTTTATTGTAGAAATGTCGGATGACATGGATATCCGGCAAGCTATATCTGAAATTTCCACCATGCTGCTGAAACATAATTTCAGACTTTTTTGCATATATCCTGAAAGGCATGATATAGAATCAGTTTTCAGGGAAGTGAATATGGCCGGGGAGCAAGTGGATGTTGTTTGATCGTGATGTTCGGCGTATTGCAGGCAAGGAGCTGACACAGTTTTTCTCGTCCCCTATGGCTTATCTGTTTCTGGGTAGCTTTGTTCTGGTTATGTTGTACTTGTTTTTCTGGGTTGAGACATTTTTTGCTCGTAATATTGCCGATGTCAGGCCGCTGTTTCGATGGATGCCGGTTATGCTGGTATTTCTTTCAGCAGCATTGACCATGCGCATGTGGAGTGAAGAACACAGGTCAGGAACAATAGAGTTTGTCAGTACATTACCGGTTCGCACCTCACATTTTGTATTGGGAAAATTTTATGCCTGCCTGATACTGCTGATTCTGGCGCTATTGTTAACCCTGCCCGTACCGATAACTGTCTCGATTATTTCAGACCTTGACTGGGGGCCTGTTTTAGCAGCCTATCTGGCAGCAATTTTACTGGGGGCAGCCTACCTGAGCATCGGGCTGTACGTCAGTGCAAGAAGCGACAGCCAGATAGTCAGCCTTATTATTACTGTCCTTATTTGCGGGCTGTTTAATCTGGTGGGTTCACCCTTGTTTACAGGGTTTTTCGGCAACCACGCAGGTGAGTGGTTGAGGTTACTGGGCTCCGGTTCCCGTTTTGAATCCATTGAGCGTGGCATTATTGATTTCAGGGATCTTTATTATTACGTCAGTATTGCTGCATTATTTATCGTGCTCAACTCCTACACGCTTGAAAGGCAACGTTGGGCCAAAAATAGCAATAAAAAAATGCATGCAAGGAAATGGATGGTGACTGCTTTGCTGGTCGTGAATCTGGTCATGGCCAACCTGTGGCTTTATCCATTAAATTATTTACGCCTGGATGTAACAAGGGGGCAAATGTACAGCCTGTCAGATACCAGCCGGGATTATTTATCCCGGCTACAGGAGCCCATACTGATACGGGGTTATTTCAGTGCCAAAACGCACCCGTTACTGGCACCGCTTGTTCCGAGGATCAAGGATATGTTAAAGGAATACGGAGTTGTGGGCAGGGGAACAGTGCGCGTTGAGTTTGTTGATCCACAACAAAATCCTGAAATGGAAGACGAGGCAAACAAGCGTTATGGTATCAAGCCGGTTCCATTACAAATCACTGATAAGTACCAGGCCTCGCTGGTAAATTCCTATTTTAATATACTGATTGAATATGGTGATCAATATGAGGTGCTGGGATTTCGTGATTTGATAGAGATCAAGGCAAGGTCAGAAACAGACCTTGATGTACGTCTGCGAAATCCGGAATATGATATCACCCGGGCCATCAAGAAGGTTTCATATGCATACCAGTCAGGAGGGGATTTGTTTAGCCGTCTCCCTGAGGAGCTGACGGTCACTGCCTATATTTCATCCGACCAGCGCCTGCCAGGTATTTTAAAAAAGCTTAAATCAGATGTCGGGAAATTATTTGAACAATATAAGCAGAAGGCCAACGGTAAATTCCGTTATGAGTTTGTAGAGCCGGAGGCCAATGACGGGAGAATGGCAGACACGATATACAAGCGTTATGGATTCAAGTCCATGTCGGCCAGTTTACTTGATAAACAAACCTTTTACTTTTATGTAGTCTTGTCTGGCAAGCGACAAAAAATACAAATACCATTACCCTCTGATTACAAGATTGATGAATTTCGCCGGGGGCTTGAAGCAGGGTTGAAACGCTTTGCAAGCGGGTTCCTGAAAAAAGCAGGTGTGGTCACCCCGGCATCGAATCCATATTTGGCCCAACTGGGGATGGGAGGTGCGACATTCAGGAAACTCAAGACAAGTTTATCTACCAACCTGACGCTTGAAAACCTGGACCTGAAAAAATCGGTTGTCCCTTCAGACATTGACCTGTTGCTGGTAATTGCACCAAAAGATTTATCAGACAGGGAAGTGTTTGCTATCGACCAGTTTGTTATGCAGGGTGGAACCATGGTTATAGCTACATCACCCTTTTCTGCCGAGATAAAACGGCAAAAACTGATAGCAAGCCGGCAAAAATCCGGGCTTGCCGGATGGCTTGAAAATATCGGTATTGATATTACAGAGTCATTCGTGATGGACCCGGTTAATGCCGCATTTCCGGTGCCGGTGACGCGCAATGTAAGGGGGTTCAGCTTTCAGGAAATCAGGATGCTGGATTACCCCTATTTCATTGATATACGCAATGGTCTTAATAAAGAAAACATTATTACTTCAGGGCTTGATCAACTGACCATGACATGGGCATCGCCGATCAAGCTGGATGAAAACCTGAACAAGGGTAGAAAAATCACTCCCTTGCTGACCAGTTCGGACAAGGCATGGACCGCATCCTCACTGAATATCATGCCAAGAATAAGACAGGATGGGAAAAAGCCTTTCCCACCAGGTAAAGATCAGGGAAGTAAGTTGTTAGGAGTAATCATTGAAGGCCAGTTCAATTCTTTTTATGCAGATAAACAATCACCCTTTCTGGTTGAAGCTGCCGTTAAGAAAGATGAGTCGCCGGGAAAAAACAAAAGCGGGGATGGCGGGAAGAAAGATGAGGTCATCAGCGGTGTAATAAATCGATCACCCGAAAATGCCAGGATTATCCTGTTTTCATCAAACGAGTTTATTGAAGACGAGACCGTCAGTATGATTACATCGGCCAGGGGAACTTCATATCGCAATTCATTCCAGTTGCTTGCCAATGCCATTGACTGGTCATTGGAAGACAGGGGTTTGCTGACAATTCGTTCACGTGGAAACTTTAATCAGACCATTCCCCCGATGAAGAAGAGCGAGCAGGTGATGTGGGAATACATAAATTACGCGATAGCAATACTTGGCATCGTAATTATTGTATTGGCAAGGCGGTTGATATCGGGCCGTAAAAGGAAATTCTATCAGAATAAACTGGATAGTGGGCATTGTAATGCCCGGTAATATCAAAATACTTTCAGTTATTTTGTTGGCGCAGATCGTACTGGCAATATTCTTGCTGTCGTCAAATCTTGGCAATACCGGGAACTCCCGTGGAAATGTGACGCTGACCTCCCTGGGTGATACCCGACTTGAAAAGATTATAATTGATGATGGTAGCAATAAGGTTGAATTAACCGGAAACGGGCAGGGTTGGGTATTGCCTGGCTATTATAATTTACCTGTTAATACGGGAACCTGGTCTGTATTTATCGCGTCACTGAAAAAACTGTATGCGAAATGGCCGGTTGCCAAAACAGCAGAGGCTTCTGAACGCTTTCAGGTGGCAGAAAATAATTACAAACGACGGATTACCCTGTTTTCCAATGGCCAGCAAGTTGCAGATTTGTATCTGGGAAAATCACCCGGTTATAAAAAGCAGTATGTGAGAAAAGCCGGTGATGCATCAATTTACAGCGTACAGTTTGGCTTGCATCTGGCGCCTGCAACTGCGCAGGAGTGGTTTGACAAGGGTCTGCTAAAGCCAAAAATGCCGGTTAATCAAATTACAGGTAGTGATTTTGTGCTAAATAAACAAGAAGATAAGTGGCTGCTTGCAGACAGGGGAGAGAAAGAAAAACTTGATCAAACGGAAATAGAGAGGCTTGTTAATTATCTGATACATGTTCAGGTTGTCGGCGTAGCAGGTATCGAACTCGTCATGAAACTAACAAACAGCAAGCCTGCCTACATGTTCACGTTGAAATCGGGTGACAACTCCTATCGGTTTGAATTCTACAAACAGGATGATCAGGTGGTTATTAAATCAGACCAATCTGATTTTTATTTTATTGTTCCCGCCTATATAGCAAAAAATGTCGAGAGCATTAATCGAAAGGCATTTGTTCAGTAAAATGATTGGGTGGATGTATCATGTGTGATCGTCATGGTTAATTAATCAGATCTGGTACAGAAGACGCAGGGTTTCAGTATGTTGGCCATGAAATGAAATTTCATGGCAGATAAAGAACGCAAAACTTTCTAAACACAATAATATTTTTCTTCGCATCCGTTGCGGCTCGGCTGCCGCGTCCGTGCGGCAGACGGTCTTGATCAGTCTTACCGATTCCATGTCCTCACATTGTTATGTGCTTCATAAAGTTAACGGGACAGCAATGATCCCGGGCATGATATTTTTTAGTGATTTTTATACGCACTTGCGTGAAGATCGGGCTGGTTTTTTCTGTTCCTTCTGGGCATGTTCGATCATCTCTTTTGCATGCGAGAGGCCTTGTTCTGTAATGTCCAGGCCACCCAGCATGCGTGCTGTTTCTTCAATTCGTTGTTCGCCAGACAGGATGGTCACTGTTGATGTTGTAGATTGTTGATCTGACTGTTTGGAAACCATCAAGTGCTGATGAGCCTGGGCAGCGACCTGGGCCAGGTGAGTAACGCATAAAACCTGACGGTTATTTCCCAGGTGACGTAATTTTTTACCAACGACTTCGGCTGTCGGGCCACCAATACCGGTGTCAACTTCGTCATATATAAGTGTAGGTATATGAGTTGAGTCTGCCAGGATAGTCTGGATGGCCAGACTGATGCGTGACAACTCTCCTCCCGAGGCTATCTTGCGCAAAGGTTTTTGTGGTTGCCCCGGGTTGGGGCTGATCATGAATTCGATAGCCTCATTTCCATTGATTCCAGGCTTTGCAGAATCGGTGTGGTTGAACGCAATTTCAAACTCTATTGACGGCATACCAAGTTTACGAATGGTTTCGGTAACGGTTTTATTCAATACTGCCGCTGCTTTTTGTCGTAGTTTGGTAAGCTGAGTGGCCCGCGCCTGATATTGCAGCGCCAGTTCTTCAAGTTCCTTTGCAAGTGATCCCAGATCATCATTTGCCTGACCCAGTATTGTTAATTCATTCTCCAGATTCTGATGCAGATTTGACAACTGTTCCGGTATGACATTGTGTTTTCGGGAAAGATCATGGATTAAGCCAAGCCTTTCATCTACCTGATCCAGCCTGTCCGGGTCCAGGGCGATATTATCAATATAGTTTTGCAGTTCACTGCTGGATTCCTGAATCTGTACAGCGGCACTGTTGAGCATTTCAACAATATTTTTTAATGTTGGATCCAGTGCGGATATCTCCTCAAGTGAACGGATTGCATGACTAAGAGACTGATGAACACTGTTTTGTTCTGATTCATAAAGTTCATACAAATACTGCATGGCGGTACTTCGTAATCTTTCAGCGTTGGCCAGTCGTCCTTGCTCTTCTGCCAGTTCTGGCAATTCCGATTCTTCCAGTGCAAGTTTATCGAGCTCCCCGACCTGGTAGTTGAGCAGATCCATGCGTGATTGACGATCACTGGCGGTTTGCTTGAGGGAATCCAGTTGCCCGGTCTTGGCACTCCATAACCTGTAGAGGTTTTTCAGTTCCTGCAAAATACCCTGGCTGCCGGCATATTCATCCAGTAGTTGTCGCTGGATATCTGTTTTAAGAAGCGACTGATGTTCATGTTGTCCGTGAATATCGACCAGTATTTCACCCAGTTCCCTGAGGGATTGCATGGGTGCAGGGCAACCATTAATAAAACCCTTTGAGCGACCTTCATTACTGATGACGCGCCGTATCAGGCATTCGTCACCCTGGTCAAGTGATTGTTCATTTAACCAGTTCATCGCAGAAGAATTTTTGTCGATCAGGAATGTAACACTGATTTCTGCACGGTCAGCACCATAGCGGATATTGCCGGTGTCTGCCCTGTCACCCAGCGCCAGGTTAAGGGCATCGAGTAAAATGGATTTTCCAGCGCCGGTTTCTCCGGTTAATACACTCATGCCGTCCTGGAAGTCCAGTGAGAGTTCTTCAACGATTGCAAAATCACGTATATGAATGTGTGTCAGCATCTTTGCAGCCTGTCAGGCAGTTCAGGGGTGTTCAGCCCAGTGTAACTTGGCTCGCAGTATTTGATAATAATCGTAACCTTTGGGGTGCAGTAAATGCAGTTTTGTTGACCTGGTTTCAATGAGAACCTCATCGCCCAGCTCCAGTTCATGTAATAACCTGCCGTCACAGGTAACCTGCCCCTTGTTTCTGCTGGTTTCACTTAGCACTATCCTGACCTTGCTGCTGGATTTGACGGCAATGGGGCGGTTACTCAAGGTGTGTGGGCAGATAGGGACAATAACAAATGACTCCAGCCCGGGGTGGATAATAGGCCCGCCTCCCGACAGTGCATATGCGGTGGATCCGGTTGGTGTCGATGTAATGATTCCATCTGACCGATGTTTATGAACAAAATGATCGTCAATGTAGGTATTCGTCTCTATCATATGGGCAACGTCCCATTTGTGGACAACGATATCGTTCAGGGCACTACCTTGTATTATTTCTTTTCCATCGCGGATAACGGTTGCATTCAATAGAGATCTTTCTTCCATCTGGTATTCGCCATTGAGGATTTCATCAATTTTTTCTTCGGCATCTGATGGTGAAATATCAACGAGGAAACCCAGGCGACCCAGATTGACACCAACGAGCGGCACCGCATGGTCACAAAATGTGAGTGCTGCGCCAAGCATGGTGCCATCGCCGCCGACAACGATAATCAGGTCACATTTTTCACCAAGAATATCCCTGCTGGCAGTTTTAATGTCTATATCGGGGATATTTTTTGCTGCCGTTTCGTCAACTAGTACGGCAATACCCTGTTGCTGCAGGTGATTGCTGATTCTGTGGATGGCCTGATCGGTGCCTGGATCGGCTGTTTTCCCGATGATCCCTATGGTTTTAAATTTGCGACTCATGTTTTCAATAGTTTGTTTTTGCAAAGTTAGCATGTCGATGAATGCCAGCAAAGTGGAAAATTGTTACATCATTCTTTATTTATACCCTGAATAAGGCTAATATCCTAGCACTCTGACAGGGTGAGTGCTAAAACCTGGTTTATATAACAGTTTTCATTAGATTTTTCAGGTATGCCAAAGAAAAAAGCCGACAAAGAGTTAAACGACAGGGCACAGCATTTGCTGAAAGTGCTGGTGAGCCACTATATATCAGAAGGGCTACCGGTCGGTTCCAAGACCCTGGCCAAAACCGCCCAGATGGATGTCAGCCCTGCCACGGTCAGGAATATCATGCATGAACTGGAGGATTTGGGATTTATTGAGTCACCCCATACCTCGGCAGGCAGGGTACCGACGATACAGGGTTATCGTTTTTTCGTTGACAGTCTGGTTGAGTCACATCCTGTTGGCCAAAAAAAATTACTGGATGAATTACAGTCACAATTACAGGATGATCTGAACACCCATGAGCTGGCCGTGAGTGTGTCAGAGTTTTTGTCGGGGGTGACGAAACTGGCCGGTATTGTCACCTTGCCCAAGGTGCAAAAGATTACATTACGCCAGATTGAATTCATTCCACTCTCGGACAGAAGGGTTCTGGCCATCCTGGTCACCAATGATGAAGAAGTGCAGAACCGGATCCTGAATGTTCATCGTGAATTCAATATTGATGAATTACGCCTGCTGTCAAATTATTTTAATGAACAGTTTTCGGGTATGGATATTATGCATGTGCGTGAACAGTTGTTGAGCCAGATGCAGGATGATCGTGATGGCATGAACAGGCTGATGAACGTTGCGATTGATATGGCCCAAAGCCTGTTTGGCCCTCAATCACATGAGGAAGACTATATCCTGGCAGGACAATCAAATCTGATGGGGACAGACAGGCTTACCAATGTAGATAAACTGCGTCTGCTGTTTGATGCCTTTAATCAGAAACAGGAAATACTCAACTTGCTTGATCATTGTGTCAATACTGAAGGCGTGCAGATTTTTATTGGTGACGAGTCCGGATACCGGATTTTTGATGAGTGTAGCGTGGTGACATCATCCTATTCGATCGGTGGCAAGCCAATGGGGGTTCTGGGTGTCATCGGTCCGACGCGTATGCAGTATGATCGTGTCATTCCGATAGTGGATGTGACTGCAAAAGTACTGGGGGCAGTCTTGAATTCCAGGGGATAAGCCTTATTTAAAAGGATAACAATCAGGATACCATCCTGACATGACTTAATAAATTACTTTAAGGTATTGGAGAAATTTGATGTCTGATAATGAAAAACAGGCTGAACTCAATGAAGAGGGAAAGCTTGAAGAGGATGAGAGTATTGAGCTGGAAGGTGAGCAGGAGGAGCCTGATGAAGATATTCATCTACTACTGGAAGATGCACGCAACAAGGCGGACTCGCACTGGAATGACTTGCTGAGAACCCGGGCCGAACTGGAAAACCTCAAAAAACGGCATAGCCGTGACCTGGAAAATGCCCACAAATTCGGGCTGGAGAAATTCATACGGGAACTGCTCCCCGTGTGGGACAGCCTCGCGATGGGTTCCTCGGCAGCGCAGGATGAAGGCGTGGAGATGGAGAAGATTCGCGAAGGTATGGATCTGACGTTAAAAATGATGTCGGATGCCATGGAAAAATTTAATCTGGAGGAAATCAATCCTGAGGGTGAGGTATTCGACCCGGAACTGCATCAGGCCATGTCGATGCTGGAAACTTCAGATACAGAACCGAATACCGTTATGAATGTGTTCCAGAAGGGTTACCTGCTCAATGGTCGCCTGATCAGGCCGGCCATGGTAGTGGTGGCCAAGGCCACATCACAGCAAAAAGAAAGTTAAATTGATGAAAAGGCTTGAAAAACAGGATAAAAGCCCCATCTTTTGAGGTAATACAGAATAAATTTAAAAAACAATTTACAAGTTATTGATTAGTGGAGGTTTTATATCATGGGTAAAATTATCGGCATCGACCTTGGAACGACTAATTCATGCGTTGCAGTCATGGAGGGGGGTTCTGCAAAGGTTATAGAAAATAGTGAAGGTGACCGTACTACCCCTTCTGTCGTGGCCTTTGTCGGTGAAGATGAGGTGTTGGTAGGCCAGTCAGCAAAGCGACAGGCGGTTACCAATCCTGAAAATACCCTGTATGCGGTCAAACGGTTGATCGGGCGCAAATTTGATGACAAGGAAGTACAGAAAGACATCAACCTGGTCCCTTACAAGATTATCAAGGCAGAAAATGGTGATGCCTGGGTGGAGGTCCATGGTAAAAAAATGGCCGCCCCGGAAATTTCTGCACGTGTCCTGCAGAAAATGAAAAAAACAGCTGAAGATTACCTCGGTGAAGAGGTAACGGAAGCGGTTATTACCGTACCGGCCTACTTCAATGATTCACAGCGCCAGGCGACCAAGGATGCGGGCAAGATTGCCGGGCTTGATGTCAAACGTATAATCAACGAGCCAACTGCTGCGGCACTGGCCTTCGGTATGGACAAGAAAGAGGGCGACCGCAAGCTGGCCGTCTATGATCTGGGTGGTGGAACGTTTGATATATCCATCATTGAGATTGCCGAGATCGATGGTGAACACCAGATTGAGGTACTGTCAACCAATGGTGACACCTTTCTGGGTGGTGAGGATTTTGACCAGCGTCTGATCGATTACCTGATAGAGGAATTCAAGAAGGACCAGGGTGTTGACCTGTCCAACGACCCGATGGCCCTGCAACGCCTGAAGGAAGCGGCTGAAAAAGCGAAGATCGAGCTGTCATCTGCACAGCAGACCGATGTCAATCTGCCGTTTATTACGGCCGATGCATCCGGTCCAAAACACATGAACATCAAGATCACCCGCGCCAAGCTGGAATCACTGGTCGAGGAACTGGTCAAAAGGTCGCTCGACCCCTGCAAGCAGGCAATGGCTGATGCCGGTCTGAGTACATCTGAAATCGATGATGTCATTATGGTGGGCGGCCAGATCCGTATGCCGATGGTTCAGCAAGCGGTACAGGACTTCTTTGGCAAGGAACCCCGCAAGGACGTTAACCCGGATGAGGCCGTTGCAGTGGGCGCATCTATCCAGGGTGGTGTACTGGGTGGTGAGGTGAAAGATGTTCTGCTGCTTGACGTAACACCCCTGTCACTGGGTATCGAAACCATGGGTGGTGTCATGACCAAGTTGATTGAGAAGAACACCACCATTCCGACCAAGGCCAATCAGGTGTTCTCGACTGCCGATGATAACCAGACGGCCGTCACGGTACATGTACTGCAAGGTGAGCGTGAGCAAGCCACAGGGAACAAGTCACTGGGTCGTTTCGACCTGGCCGATATTCCACCTGCGCCACGCGGGGTGCCGCAGATCGATGTGTCATTTGATATCGATGCCAATGGTATTCTCAATGTACATGCCAAGGACAAGGCCAGTGGCAAAGAACAATCGATTGTTATCAAGGCCTCCAGTGGGCTGTCGGATGATGAAGTCGAACGCATGGTCAAGGATGCAGAGGCACATGCCGATGAGGACAAGAAATTTCATGAGCTGGTTGATGTCCGGAACCAGGCGGATAACCTGATTCATGCGACCAATAAGTCAATGACAGAATATGCCGATCAGATGGAAGAGGGTGAAAAGGAATCCATCGAAGCGGCCATCAAGGAACTGCAGGAAGCTATCAAGGGTGAAAACAAGGATGACATGGAAGCCAAAACAAAGACACTGGCTGAAAAGTCGGGCAAGCTGGCAGAAAGGGCCTATGCAGCACAGGCCGCAGAGCAGGGTCAGGCGCAGGAAGCAGGTGCTGAGGCACAGGGAGCAGATGCAGGTTCTGCTGAAGATGTTGTCGATGCCGAGTTTGAAGAAGTTAAAGACGACAAGTAATAGCTTCTCACAATAGAGGTAAAAGTCAGTGGCAGTTTGCAGGGGAACCTGTAAACTGCCATCTGCGTGTCGGGAGAATAAGAATTTAAAGCGATTTTAATATGTCAAAACGTGATTACTACACAATACTGGGTGTTGAAAAAAATGTCAGTGACGCCGATCTGAAAAAGGCCTTCAAACGACTGGCGATGAAATGTCACCCGGATCGAAACCAGGAAAACAAGGACGAGGCAGAGGAGAAATTCAAGGAGGCCAAGGAGGCCTATGACATCCTGTCCAACGGCCAGAAACGTGCGGCCTATGACCAGTTCGGCCATGCAGGCGTGGATCCATCCATGGGTGCAGGTGCCGGAGCGGGTGGTTTTGGTG
The DNA here is from genome assembly GCA_011052215.1 of Gammaproteobacteria bacterium. GTDB lineage: Bacteria > Pseudomonadota > Gammaproteobacteria > JAADHQ01 > JAADHQ01 > JAADHQ01. Next base: position 46,716 of record DRJK01000127.1, on the reverse strand, counting down.
GTAGTGGTAACTTCAGTGATATTTTTGGCGACGTGTTCAGCGATATTTTTGGTGGTAGCGGCGGCGGTCAGCGTGCCTATCGTGGTGCAGACTTACGTTACAAGCTTGATCTGGATCTTGAAGAAGCGGTAGCCGGTACGACCGTCAAGATCCGGGTTCCGGTTATGGTGACTTGTGGTGAATGTGAGGGCAGTGGGGCCAGGAAAGGAACCAGCGCAAGCAGTTGCACAACCTGCGGTGGACAGGGACAGGTACGAATGCAGCAGGGGTTCTTTTCGGTACAGCAGACTTGTCCGCGCTGCAAGGGCACAGGCAAAATAATCACCGATCCCTGCGGGAAGTGTCATGGGCAGGGGAGAGTGAAACAAACCCGGACCCTGTCAGTCAAGGTTCCGGCCGGTGTTGATACCGGTGATCGCATTCGCTTGTCCGGCGAGGGCGAGGCGGGTGAGTTTGGCGGCCCTTCAGGTGATTTATATGTTGAAACCCATGTGCGTGAGCACAATATCTTCCATCGGGAAGACAGCAATCTCTATTGTGAAATGCCAATCAGTTTTGTTACCGCCGTACTGGGTGGTGAGCTGGAAGTCCCGACCCTGGGTGGCAAGGTCAAGCTCAAGATTCCGCATGAAACACAGAGTGGCAAGATGTTCAGGCTCAGAGGAAAGGGCGTTAAACCGGTACGCGGTGGTGCCGTTGGCGACCTGATGTGCCGGGTTGTTGTGGAAACACCGGTTAGTCTGTCAGCTGCGCAAAAAGATATATTGAGAGAATTTGATCAAAGCCTGATAGCGGGCAGTAACAAACACAGCCCTCGCTCACATTCATGGATGAACGGGGTGAAGAAGTTTTTCGATGGCATGAAATTCTGATTCTGGACGCAGGTCTGGCTCAAATCGACCCACTCCATTTATTATCATCATACATTGCTGTATTGTAGTATCAGGAGTCTGGCCGGCTTCCAGTAATTATTTCACTGCTGTCCCGTTAACTTTTGCAGCGAGCATCAATGTGAGGACATGAAACCGGCATAGCCAGATAAAGACCGTCTGCCGCAGGGATGCGGCGGCCGAGCGGCCAGGGATGGCATCTTTTGCGTGTCTTGATCTGGCTATGCCGGTTTCATGTCCGCAATGCCCTGTTTAGCTCAAAACCGACTTGCCGTTTACGTTTCAACTATACTTGTTACAGGTTAACGTGACAGCAGTATAATTATTTAAGAGAGAGTTTTAATGATAAGAGTCGCAATAACAGGTGCCGCTGGCCGGATGGGGCGCAACCTGATCGATGCCTGCAACCAGGCGGAAGGACTGGCAGTGACGGCTGCAATTGAGCACGCCGGGTGCAGTTTGCTGGGTGCGGATGCCGGTGAGCTGGCCGGCATTGAAAAACTGAATGTCCCGCTTGTTGAAAAACTTTCTACCGTGATTAACAATTTTGATGTTCTGATCGACTTCACCCGTCCTGAAGTGACGGTGGCCAACCTGAAAATCTGTGGCGATGCCGGCAAGTGCATGGTTATCGGTACGACGGGCTTTAGCGACGAACAAAAACAGCAAATCGAGAAAGCCGCCTTAAAGGCGGGCATTGTTTTCGCGCCAAACATGAGCGTAGGTGTGAATCTCTGTTTCAAATTGCTGGATCTGGCGGCACGGGTGATGGGTAATGATGTCGATATAGAAGTAATTGAGGCCCATCATCGCCATAAGGTGGATGCCCCCTCCGGGACTGCTCTCAGAATGGGGGAAGTCGTTGCCGATGCCCTTGGGCGTGATCTGAAGGAATGCGCAGTATATGGTCGTGAAGGCCAGACAGGCGAGCGCGAGCGACAGACGATCGGCTTCGAGACCATTCGTGCCGGTGATATTGTCGGTGAACATACCGTCATGTTTGCCGATACAGGTGAACGTGTTGAAATCACCCACAAGGCATCCAGTCGCATGACCTTTGCAAAGGGTGCGGCCCGTGCAGCCGCCTTTGTCGTTGCCAGGGGGAAAGGTCTGTATGATATGCAGGATGTACTGGGCCTGAAATAAATCGGGATTTAACCCGAATCGGTCTTTAATCCTGAGGTGGAATTCAGTAAAATAAGCCACCTGCACCTTGGCCGGATGGCCGATGTTGAAGCGGGAGGCACCTGTCGGGTACCTCCTTTTTTGTGCGTGCCAGTTTTTTTAGGAGATTCTGTTGCGAAAGCCAGCTTTACTGGTCCTTGAAGATGGAAGCCTGTTCCGGGGGCAATCCATTGGTATTGATGGTCAAACGACGGGAGAGGTGGTCTTTAATACCGCCCTGACCGGCTATCAGGAAATCCTGACCGATCCTTCCTACTGTAAACAAATCGTGACATTGACCTGCCCGCATATCGGCAATGTCGGTACCAATGACGACGATGAAGAATCATCCACTATCGTATCCAGCGGGCTGGTGGTTCGGGATGTGCCCCTGCTGGCCAGTAGCTGGCGCAATCAATTGTCACTGGAAAAATATTTGAAGAAAAACAATGTCATAGGTATTTGTGACATTGATACCCGGCGTTTGACCCGAATTCTGCGCGAAAAAGGTGCCCAGGGTGGCTGTATCGTGGCCGGGGATCATATCGATGCCGATGCCGCCATTGAATCAGCCCGGGCGTTCCCCGGCCTGAAAGGCATGGATCTGGCAAAAGAGGTGACGACCCGCGCCCCTTATGAATGGGTTCAGGGTACCTGGACCCTGCAAAACGGCATGCCAGAAGCGCTACATCCGATTGATGAAAAACTGACCCACAAGGTGGTTGCCTTTGATTATGGTGTAAAACGTAACATCCTGCGTATGCTGGTGGACCGGGGTTGCCAGGTACAGGTCGTACCGGCACAGATGCCGGCCAGCGAAGTGCTTGCCCTGAATCCTGATGGTATTTTCCTGTCGAATGGCCCGGGTGACCCGGAACCATGTGATTATGCCATTCGTGCCATCCAGGAGCTGATGAATAGTGGAATTCCGGTATTTGGCATTTGTCTGGGGCATCAGTTGTTATCACTGGCCTGTGGAGCGAAAACAGTCAAGATGAAATTTGGTCACCATGGTGCCAATCATCCGGTACAGGATATTGAAACAGGAACGGTCATGATCAGCAGCCAGAACCATGGATTTGCAGTCGATGAACAAACCCTGCCCGATAACTTGCAGGCGACCCACCGCTCATTGTTCGATGGTTCCTTGCAGGGGGTGCATCGTACCGACATTCCTGCATTCAGTTTTCAGGGGCACCCCGAGGCCAGCCCGGGACCACATGATGTGGCACCGTTGTTTGATCACTTTATTGACTTGATTGAAGCTCACAAAAACAAGTAACCATTATGCCAAAAAGAACAGACATTAAAAGTATCCTGATACTCGGCGCCGGGCCGATTGTCATCGGTCAGGCATGTGAGTTTGATTACTCCGGTGCGCAGGCATGCAAGTCCCTTCGCGAAGAAGGCTACAAGGTCATTCTGGTTAATTCCAACCCGGCCACAATTATGACGGACCCGGAAACAGCCGATGTTGTTTATATCGAACCGGTCAACTGGAAAACGGTTGCGCGTATCATTGAAAAGGAGCGCCCCGATGTACTGTTACCCACCATGGGTGGGCAGACTGCACTGAATTGTGCGCTGGATCTGGATCGTGAGGGCATCCTGGAAAAATATAATATAGACATGATCGGTGCCGATAAAAAGGCGATCGACAAGGCCGAGGATCGTGATTTGTTCAGACAGGCGATGCTAAAGATCGGGCTCGATATGCCTCGCTCGGCGATAGCACATAATATGGAAGACGCACACAGGGTACAGGCAGATATCGGTTTTCCCGCTGTTATCCGTCCCTCATTCACAATGGGGGGGAGTGGTGGAGGCATTGCCTACAATCCTGAAGAGTTCATTGAGATTTGCGAAAGGGGGCTTGATCTGTCGCCAACAAATGAATTGTTGATCGAGGAATCCGTTGCCGGCTGGAAAGAGTACGAAATGGAAGTGGTTCGCGATCGTAACGACAACTGCATCATTATTTGCTCGATCGAAAACCTGGATCCGATGGGTATACACACCGGTGACTCTATCACGGTTGCACCTGCGCAGACCCTGACAGACAAGGAATACCAGATTATGCGTAATGCCTCGCTGGCGGTTTTGCGTGAAATCGGGGTTGAAACAGGTGGCTCGAATGTACAGTTTGCGATCAATCCTGAAAACGGTCGCATGATTATTATCGAGATGAACCCGCGTGTATCGCGTTCATCTGCGCTGGCATCAAAGGCAACCGGTTTTCCGATCGCCAAGGTGGCCGCCAAGCTGGCCGTTGGTTATACGCTGGATGAACTGAAAAATGAAATAACAGGCGGGGAAACACCGGCCTCGTTTGAACCCAGTATTGACTATGTGGTTACAAAAATACCACGATTTACCTTCGAGAAATTCCCGAAAGCCGACCCGCGCCTGACAACCCAGATGAAATCGGTGGGAGAGGTTATGGCAATCGGCCGAACCTTTCAGGAGTCCCTGCAAAAGGCACTGCGAGGACTGGAGATAGGTGCTGACGGGTTTAATGAAATACTTGATCTGAATGATGCCAAAACGAAATCCGTATTACAGCGGGAACTGCAGGTGCCCAGTGCAGAACGGCTCTGGTATGTAGCGGATGCCATGCGTTTTGGTATGACGGTGGAACAGATTTTTGACTTGACCAGAATCGATCCCTGGTTTCTGGTTCAGATTGAAGAACTGGTCAGTCTGGAATCCGAGATCAGGAAGCAGGGTAACATCACACTTGAAAGGGATCGTCTCTATTACCTGAAACGCAAGGGGTTTGCCGACAGTCGCCTGGCAACATTATTGAACAAGACTGAAAGTGAGGTCAGGGGAACCAGGCATAAGCTTGGTATCCACCCTGTTTACAAGCGGGTCGATACCTGTGCAGCCGAGTTTGCTTCCAGTACGGCTTATCTGTATTCAACCTACGAGGAAGAATGCGAGGCAGAACCCACACAACGGAAAAAGATAGTTGTTCTGGGGGGTGGGCCTAACCGCATTGGTCAGGGTATCGAGTTCGATTACTGTTGTGTGCATGCAGCACTGGCCCTGCGCGAGGATGGCTATGAGACAATCATGGTCAATTGTAACCCGGAGACGGTGTCAACGGATTATGACACCTCGGATCGTTTGTACTTTGAACCCCTCACGCTTGAAGATGTGCTTGAAATCATTGACAAGGAAAAACCCGAGGGTGTTATTGTTCAGTATGGTGGCCAGACACCGTTAAAACTGGCCCGTGCACTGGAGGCTGCCGGCGCACCTGTTATAGGTACAACCCCGGATTCCATCGACCTGGCAGAGGATCGTGAACGTTTTCAGAAAATGGTTGAAGAGCTGGATCTGTTGCAGCCTACAAACAGGACTGCCCGCACTGAAAAAGAGGCAATCGAACTTGCGCGTGAAGTAGGCTATCCTCTGGTGGTCAGGCCTTCCTACGTGCTGGGTGGCCGTGCCATGGAGATTGTATATGGTGAGGATGACCTGGAGCGATACATGCGAGAGGCCGTGCAGGTTTCGAATGAATCACCCGTGCTGCTGGATCATTTCCTTGATAATGCGGTTGAAGTGGATGTCGATGCTATTTGTGATGGCAAGGATGTCCTGATTGGTGGCATTATGGAACACATTGAACAGGCCGGTGTGCATTCAGGGGATTCAGCCTGCTCATTACCCCCCTATACCCTTGGTGCTGAAATTCAGGACATCCTGCGTGAACAGATGACGGCAATGGCGCACAGTCTCAAGGTTGTTGGTTTGATGAATGCGCAGTTTGCGATACAGGATGGCAGGGTCTATATTATCGAAGTCAATCCGCGCGCATCCAGAACGGTGCCTTTTGTATCCAAGGCTACCGGTGTTTCACTTGCCAAGGTTGCAGCACGATGTATGGTGGGTAAAGGTCTGAAAGAGCAGGGAATCGGGAAGGAAGTGATACCACCCTATTTTTCTGTGAAGGAAGCCGTTTTCCCGTTTGTGAAATTTCCGGGTGTCGATCCATTATTGGGACCGGAGATGAAATCAACCGGTGAGGTGATGGGCATTGGCAAGACCTTTGGTGAAGCCTTTGGCAAGGCGCAGTCAGGTGCCGGAGCAGAGCTGCCTGTGAAGGGACGTGCCTTTGTCAGCGTGCGTGAAAGTGACAGAGGTGAAGTTGCCGGGATTGCAAGACAGTTGAGTGATCTTGGTTTCGAGATTGTTGCAACAAGTGGTACGGCAAAAGTGATTGATGATGCGGGCATCAAGGTCGAGCCGGTCAACAAGGTAGGTGAGGGGCGTCCACATATAGTTGACGCAATCAAGAATGATGAAATCAACCTGATTATAAATACCACAGAAGGAAAACAGTCCATAGCAGATTCGTATACAATCAGGGGTGCGGCCTTGCAGCACAAGGTGGCCTACACGACAACCGTGGCGGGTGCCAGGGCAACTTGTCTGGCCTTGCAACAGTCTGGTGATGAAACAGTGCATGTTCTTCAGGAGTTACATAAGGAGGTTCGTTCATGAGTAAGGTCCCGTTAACCAGACACGGCGCGGACGCCATGCGTGAGGAATTAAAAAAACTCAAAAATGAAGACAGGCCACGCGTTATAGCCGCGATCGCAGAGGCCAGGGCGCATGGAGACCTGAAAGAGAATGCAGAATATCATGCTGCCCGTGAGGAGCAGGGATTCATAGAGGCCCGTATTTCTGACTTCGACGGTAAGCTTTCTAATGCGCAGATCATTGATATCACACAGATTCCACATACAGGTAAAGTCATTTTCGGTGTAACGGTCTTGCTTGCAGACGAAGATACCGGGGAGGAGTTGACCTATAAAATAGTGGGTGAAGACGAGGCCGATATCAAGCAGGGGCTTATATCCGTGGGTTCGCCTATTGCCCGGGCCCTGATAAGTAAAATGGAAGGTGACGTGGTTACAGCCAAGGTACCCGCCGGTGACCGGGAACTGGAAATCGTGGAAGTCCGCCACGAATAATTGTTGAAAAAGAACATTCAGATACAACTGGAAAAAATCCTGTTAACCTTGTGGGTAGGAGGAATGTGGTTTGCCGGTTACGTGGTGGTGCCGATCCTGTTTCAGTCACTCGACCGAAAAATGGCAGGCATGGTTGCCGGGCAGGTGTTTACAGTCACCGCTTACATCGGCCTGATTAGCGGTCTTGCCCTGTTTGCCAGTCTTGTTTTTATTCGGCCTGCCGGAAAATTCGGTCACCCTCGACACTGGGTATTGCTTGGCATGATCGCATTGATCCTTACAGGCCAGCTTGTATTACAACCCATGATGTCAGCGTTGAAACAGACCGGTCTGGTTGAAGGTAGTCAGGCGGTGGCAGAATTCGGGCACCTGCACGGTATTTCATCCATACTGTATCTTGTTAACAGTCTGCTGGGCCTGGGGTTGGTGATTTTCGGACTGCGATCACCTGTTCAGGGAAGTTGAATAACCGGTTTATCAGCGGGCCGGTAGAGGATGACGATATGACCAATGATCTGAACAGCAGAGGCATTGGTTTCCTTACAGATTTGTTCGGTCATGCTTTTTAACCCAACCCGGTCTGCACCGCTGATCCTTACCTTGATCAGCTCATGACGGGACAGGGTGAGATTAATTTCATTGAGTACACCCGCAGTGATGCCGGCATTACCGGCGGTGACAACCGGTTTTAATGAATGTGCACGGGAGCGTAAAAAACGTTTTTGTTTTTCAGTAATCATGACTATTTCAACCAGGCAAGACAAATCCAGGAAAAATGGAAGTCTATCACGCAACCAGGCGGGCGTGACAGTTCCTGCGAGCCCATTAAACGCGGTCAAACTGGATCTCGCCATCATCCTGTTTCTGTCGGTGCCCGTATGGCTGCTTGTTTCCTATCTGGTCGAGGGAATTTTCATCCAGATTCTGTATCTGGCCGGCTTTGGATTTGTATCCACGTTGTGGTTGATAGTCAGGACGCGCCGGGTGGTTAAAGCGATAGTGGATGTTCCGGCGGATGAAACGTAGCAAGAGTAGCCAGCGCTGGATGAAAGAGCATTTTGATGATGAGTATGTCTTGCGTGCACAAAAAGAAGGATACCGTTCACGTGCGGTCTACAAGCTGGATGAAATCCAGAAAAAAGGCTCCATCCTCAAGCCGGGTATGGTGGTCGTGGATCTGGGCGCTGCACCGGGGGGCTGGTGTCAGTACGGAAGTAGAATTCTGGGGAAAAAAGGTCGGATGATAGGGCTGGACATCCTTCCGATTGAGCCGATACAGGGTGTAGAACTGATTCAGGGTGATTTTCGGGAACAAGAAGTGTTCGATAAGTTATTGAAATTATTGCAAAATTGCCCTGTAGACCTTGTAATTTCGGATATGGCCCCCAATATCAGTGGTCAGAGCGCCGTGGATCAGCCCAGGTCTGTGTACCTGTGTGAGCTGGCCCTGGATCTTTCCAGACAGATACTGAAAAAAAACGGTGATATGCTGATCAAGGCATTTCAGGGTGAAGGTTACAGTGAACTTGAAAAAGATGTCAGGACACAATTTAATAAGGTAACATTCAGAAAACCACGGGCCTCACGACCCCGCAGCAATGAGATTTATATTCTGGCCAGAGGTTTCGAAGTGTAGTATGTTTAATGGCAAAACTGTGGTGAATGGACGACAATCTATTGTTTATATGAGGATTTTATATTGAGTGATATGGCAAAAAACATAATTCTGTGGGTGGTGATCGCCATCATTCTTATGTCTGTCTTTAACCAGTTCGGACCGACAACCGCGAATTACCAGAAACCCACTTACTCACAGTTTCTTGAGCAGGTACGCGGAGAGCGTGTCCGCAAGGTTGTCGTTACCGGCAGAGCCATCAAGGGCGAGTATACAGACGGGCAACAGTTTCTCACCTATTACCCAAACGGAGATGAAAAAGGGCTCTACAAGGACTTGTTTGATCATAAAGTCAATATAGAGGCCACCCCACCCGAGCGCCCATCCCTGTGGTCACAAATATTTATTTCATGGTTCCCGATGCTACTCCTTATAGGAGTCTGGATTTTCTTTATGCGCCAGATGCAGGGCGGCGGCGGTGGCCGTGGTGCCATGTCCTTTGGCAAGAGCAAGGCACGTATGCTGAGTGAAGATCAGGTCAAGATCAATTTCAATGATGTCGCCGGTGTCGAGGAGGCCAAGGAAGAGGTGGCCGAACTGGTCGAGTTTCTACGTGACCCCGGCAAATTCCAGAAACTGGGTGGCAAGATTCCAAGTGGTGTTTTGATGGTGGGTTCGCCGGGAACGGGTAAAACGTTGCTGGCCAGGGCCATTGCCGGTGAAGCAAAGGTGCCGTTCTTTACGATATCCGGCTCGGATTTCGTCGAGATGTTTGTCGGTGTTGGTGCTTCACGTGTGCGCGATATGTTTGAGCAGGCCAAGAAACACGCACCCTGCATCATCTTTATCGACGAGATTGATGCCGTGGGACGCCACCGTGGTGCCGGCCTGGGAGGCGGGCACGATGAGCGTGAACAGACACTGAATCAGTTACTGGTTGAGATGGATGGTTTTGAGGGCAATGAAGGCGTTATCGTGATTGCTGCGACCAACCGCCCTGATGTGCTGGATCCTGCATTACTGCGCCCCGGTCGCTTCGACCGCCAGGTTGTCGTGCCATTACCGGATGTTCGTGGACGCGAGCAAATACTCAAGGTTCATATGCGCAAGGTGCCTTTGGCCGATGATGTAAAGCCCGCACTGATTGCAAGGGGGACACCGGGTTTTTCGGGTGCAGATCTGGCCAACCTTGTAAATGAGGCGGCATTGTTTGCGGCCCGTGCCAACAAACGTCTCGTAGAACACGATGATTTTGAAAATGCAAAAGACAAGATCATGATGGGTGCAGAACGCAAGTCCATGGTCATGAGTGAGGACGAAAAGAAACTGACGGCCTATCACGAGGCGGGTCATGCCATTGTTGGTCTGAGTGTGCCTTCACATGACCCTGTATATAAGGTGACCATTATTCCAAGAGGCAGGGCGCTGGGTATTACCATGTTCCTCCCCGAAGGAGACCGTTACAGTTATAGCAAACAGAGGTTAAATAGCCAGATATCCAGCCTGTTCGGTGGTCGTATTGCAGAAGAACTTATATTCGGGCAGGATTTTGTTACCACCGGTGCGCAAAATGATATTCAGCGTGCAACCGAGCTTGCGCGTAGCATGGTAACCAAATGGGGACTATCTGAAAAACTGGGTCCGTTGTCTTATGGCGAAGAGGATGGTGAGGTTTTCCTGGGTCATTCCGTTACCCAGCATAAAAATATTTCAGATGAAACGGCACATGATATTGATGAAGAAATTCGTACCATTGTTGATACCAACTACAGGCGTTCAGAAAAAGTTCTGAATGAGCACATGGATATCCTGCATGCCATGGCCGGAGCCCTGATGAAATACGAAACAATCGATTCGGATCAGATCAAAGATATAATGGACGGTAAACCACCAAAACCACCCGAGGACTGGAATGATTCAGATAAAACCCACAGCGACGGACAGAAAACCAAAAGTCACGAAAAAGACAGCACTGACAAGGGCCATTCCATTGGCGGTGCAGCCAATGAACATTAATAATTAAATAATTATTGCAGGCCGGTAGCTTTGCTACCGGCTTTTTTATTTGTTTTATCATGGTTGGTTAATACAAAATGCAACTGGACTGTGCCGGTATTAAAGTGGATATTTCATCTCCGCAGGTGATGGGCGTTCTGAACGTTACCCCGGACTCTTTTTCTGATGGCGGGCGTTTTGTTGATCCGGATATTGCTGTCAATCATGCGGAAAAAATGGTTGAAGCAGGCGCGATGTTTGTTGATATCGGCGGCGAGTCGACCAGGCCGGGGGCACAGCCTGTTTCGCTTGATGAAGAAACAAGGCGTGTCATACCGGTCATAGAAAAGCTCAGGCAACGTGATTTACCTGCGGTTATATGTGTCGACACAAGCAAGGCGGAAATAATGCGACATGCAGTTGAGGCGGGGGCAGGCATGATAAATGATGTCTATGCATTAAAAAAAGAACATGCATTACAGACAGCAGCAGATTTAAATGTCCCGGTATGCCTGATGCATATGCAGGGTACGCCCGGGACAATGCAGAAAAATCCCGGTTACAAAAACGTTGTGGAAGATGTTTATTTTTTTCTCCAGGACAGGATCAGGCATTGTATTGAAGCCGGGCTGGGCAGGGAAAAGCTGTTGGTAGATCCTGGTTTTGGTTTTGGTAAAACACTGCAACAAAATCTGTCATTACTAAAACACCTTGCGGAGTTTGGAAAGTTTGATGTGCCTGTGCTTGCAGGGCTGTCACGCAAGAGCATGATTGGTGCTATTCTTGATAAAGAAGTTGATCAAAGGCTGGCAGGCAGTATGACAATGGCATGTTTTGCCCTGTCGGCAGGGGTGTCCATACTCAGGGTTCATGATGTTGATGAAACCGTAGATGCAGTCAGAATTTTTTCAGCAATAAGGGACGCGGATTAAGATATTATCTTTATTGCAAGCAGGGGGTTAACGTGTGAAGAAAAAGTATTTTGGAACAGACGGTGTACGGGGCAAGGTGGGTGAACACCCTATAACGCCGGATTTTATGCTCAAACTGGGCTGGGCTGTGGGCAAGGTACTGTCTCGCGGGGGCCATGGCAAGGTTGTTATTGGCAAGGATACCCGTATTTCCGGATACATGTTTGAATCTGCGCTGGAGGCGGGACTGTCTGCTGCCGGTGTTGACATATTGTTGCTTGGCCCCATCCCGACGCCTGCCATTGCCTACCTTACCCGAACCTTGCATGCCGATGCCGGCATCGTTATCAGTGCCTCACATAACCCGTTTTATGATAATGGTGTCAAGTTTTTCTCGGCTGATGGAATGAAGTTAGCGGACGATGTTGAGCTCATGATTGAAGAAATGCTGGAAGAACCGATGACAACAGTATCTTCTGACCAGCTTGGCAAGGCCGAACGCATGGATGATGCGCGCGGTCGTTATATCGAGTTCTGCAAAAGCACGATTCCTTCCAGTGTTAGCCTGAAAGGAATGCATATCATTGTTGACTGTGCACATGGGGCAACCTATCAGGTGGCACCTAATGTTTTTGACGAGATTGGTGCCAGGGTTACTACAATTGGCGTCCAGCCTGATGGGTTGAATATCAATCAGGATGTGGGCTCGACCAAACCGGAGGCCATGCGTGAAATGGTCTTGAGTCAGGGTGCGGATGTCGGCATAGGACTGGATGGTGATGGCGATCGACTGATCATGGTCGATGAAAAGGGTGAAATTGTGGATGGTGATGAAATCCTGTTTATCATAGCCATGGACCGGGTTCGCAGAAAGGCCTTGAAAGGGGGTGTGGTCGGCACATTAATGACCAACCTCGGAATGGAAATCGCGTTGCGTGAAGAAGGCGTTGAATTTCATCGCAGCAAGGTGGGTGATCGCTATGTCATGGAATTATTGAAGTCCACTGAATCGAATATCGGCGGGGAAGGTTCCGGCCATATTATCTGTCTCGATTGTATCAGTACAGGAGATGGCACCATTTCGGCGTTGCAGGTTCTGGCAGCGATGAGAGGCAGTGGAAAAACCCTGTATGAATTAAAATCCGGCATGACCAAGTTTCCGCAGACACTGATCAACGTAGCCATGTCCAGGCGAATAGACCCGGCCTCTGATGATAAAATCAATAGTGCGGTCAAGGAGGTAGAGGCAGAATTGGGCGATAATGGCAGGGTATTGCTCCGGCTGTCCGGTACCGAGCCCCTTGTGCGGGTAATGGTGGAGGGCCGTGAGCCGGAACAGGTTGACATGCTGGCACGTAAGCTGGCCCGGGTTGTTGAGAAGGTTACTTCCGGATAGCCCCTGATTTTCCTGCAAACGACCTCTCTCTAACGATCAAATAATTGATTTCTTAGGCAATTACCGGTAAGCTTGCCGTCATTTTTAATGGCGGGATTATCGATGTTGGAGACAGTAAGATGCGCACAAAGCTGGTAGCCGGAAACTGGAAATTAAATGGGTCGCTGGACAGTATCAGGGGGCTGATTGGTGGAATCAAGGCAGGCATGGATTCTGTCAGTCAGGCCGGGGTCGCTGTCTGCCCACCTGCCATCTTTATTCCGGAAGTTGCAGCACTGGTTGAAGGCTCAAGGATTGCAATTGGATCGCAAAATATTTGTGAACAGGACAGCGGGGCCTACACTGGTGAGATATCAGGGTCCATGCTGAACGAATTTGGATGTAGCTATGCCATTGTTGGTCATTCAGAACGCAGGAGCCTGTATGGTGAATCGGATGACATGGTTGCAGCCCGTTTTGCAGCGGCACGCCGCAACGGTTTAAAGCCTATTTTATGTGTGGGAGAGTTGCTGGAAGAAAGAGAAGGTGGTATTACCGAACAGGTTGTTGGCAGACAGCTGGATGCGGTGATCAATCTCGAAGGTATTGACGCATTTGCCGATGCTGTTATTGCATACGAGCCGGTCTGGGCCATTGGCACAGGCAAAACGGCCTCACCTGAACAGGCGCAGGAGGTTCACCGGTTTATTCGTGGCAAGATGTCTGCACTGAATGCTACAATCGCGGAAAATCTGGTGATCCAGTATGGTGGCAGTGTTAACGGCTCCAATGCAAAGGAACTCTTCGGCATGCCGGATATCGACGGCGGCCTGATCGGCGGTGCTGCATTACAGGCAGAAGGCTTTCTGGCAATCTGCCAGGCAGCGGATTAAACGGGTGAATTAAATGCAAAATGTTTTGTTGGTAATACAGGTATTGATTTCAATTTCCCTGATTGCACTGATCTTGCTGCAACATGGCAAGGGTGCAGATGCAGGTGCAGCATTTGGTAGTGGTTCCTCGGCAACGGTATTTGGTGCCAGTGGATCCGCCTCATTTCTGAGCAGGACAACCGGTATCCTTGCCACACTATTTTTTGCCGTCAGCATGACACTGACTGTTCTGGCTTACAGACAAAGTCAGGAACAGGGTCTGGTTGAAAAATACACAACAAAGACCAAGGCACCGCTGGCAATAAAAGAAACACCCAAACCGGCTACGGATATTCCCTCAGTTCCGACCGCAGAAAAACAGTCTGTAGCCGATGTACCGAAGCCGACAGCAGTCAAAAAGACTGCACAACCGGCCGGATCCAGGGTACCTGCTTCAGGCCGGCACGGGAAAGACGAGTAAATACAGCCGATGTGGTGGAATTGGTAGACACGCCATCTTGAGGGGGTGGTAGCGTAAGCTGTGCCGGTTCGACTCCGGCCATCGGCACCAAATCTGACAAGATTTTCAATAAAATCTTCATAAACAACGGTTGCATCAGCATACCATTTTTTTATGCCCCTAATAATGTGATAACTTATTGAATATATTAAAAATAGTAAAAACACCAGACTTGACACAAGTTGTTAAAGTAGCCTAGAATTCTTCGCATAAATCAATATCTGGACGGTTCGATCCAGAAAAAATAAAAACCACCTGAATCGGAATTAATCCATATTCAGGATACTGGAGGAGTAATATCTGCTTATGCTGGAGAACTACCTGCCAATTCTGGTTTTTATCGGTATAGGAATCCTGTTTGGTATAGGCCCTGTTATGGTGGGCGCCATTATGGCTCCCCATAAACCTAATAGTGAAAAACTCTCACCTTACGAGTGCGGTTTCGAGGCATTTGAAGATTCCCGTGGGACATTTGATATCCGTTTTTACCTGGTAGCCATCCTGTTTATCCTGTTCGACCTGGAGATAGCATTCATGTTTCCATGGGCCGTTGTGCTCCACAAACTTGGCTGGTATGGCTATATTGCCATGAGTGTTTTCCTTGGAATACTGATAATAGCCTTTATATATGAGTGGAAGAAGGGGGCCCTTGAATGGGAATAGAGGGAATCCTGGAAAAAGGTTTTGTCACTACATCGGCCGACAAGCTGATCAATTGGGCACGTACCGGTTCCATGTGGCCCATGACATTCGGACTTGCCTGTTGTGCAGTTGAAATGATGCAGGCCGGTGCGTCTCGATATGATATCGACCGGTTTGGTATTCTGTTCCGTCCCAGTCCAAGACAATCGGATGTCATGATTGTTGCGGGGACCCTGACCAACAAAATGGCCCCGGCACTGCGCAAGGTTTATGATCAAATGCCGGAACCACGCTGGGTAATCTCGATGGGTTCCTGCGCCAATGGTGGGGGCTATTATCATTACTCCTATTCAGTAGTCCGCGGCTGCGACCGTATTGTTCCGGTCGATATCTATGTACCCGGCTGCCCGCCCACCGCAGAGGCCCTGTTGTACGGAATTATCCAGTTGCAGAACAAGATCAAGCGCACCAATACGATTGCGCGAACATAACAGTTAAAGAGCTAATATAAATGGCAGACTCGCAAACATTGGCAGCAAAACTGAAAGAAAGGTTTTCAGATACCTTGACCAGTTGTGTGGTTGACAAGGCGGAAGTCACGATCGAGGTTTTGGCAACCGACATTACAGATGTTTGCATGGTACTCAGGAACGATCCGGAATTCAGGTTTGAAGTATTAATGGACCTGTGTGGCGTAGACTATTCTGCATACGGCTTCACGGAATGGGAAACCGATATTGCTACCGACACCGGCTTTACCCGGGGCGTCATCAAGGAAAGTGAAAATACATTTCAAAATAATAAAAACCCGGACAAACCCCGGTTTGCCGTTGTTTATCACCTGTTGTCTATTACCAATAATCAACGTCTGCGTGTCAGGGCATATCCGCAAAGCAGTGACTTTCCAATTATTGACTCCGTACATTCAATATGGAATGGTGTTGACTGGTTTGAGCGTGAGGCATTCGACCTTTATGGTATCGTCTTTGAAGGTCATCCCGATCTGCGTCGAATTCTTTCTGATTACGGTTTTATCGGCCATCCGTTCCGTAAAGACTATCCATTGACCGGTCATGTGGAAATGCGCTATGACGCAGAAAAAAGACGGGTAATCTATCAGCCGGTCAGCATTGAGCCACGCGTGCTGGTTCCGCGTGTTATTCGCAAGGATCATCGCTATGAAAGTGGTCAGGCTGGAGAGGAGCCAACCGATGCCTGAATTGCGTAATATGACATTGAATTTCGGGCCACAGCATCCGGCCGCACACGGCGTACTGCGCCTGATTCTGGAGATGAACGGTGAGGTGATTGAGCGGGCAGACCCGCATATCGGCCTGTTACATCGTGCCACCGAAAAACTGGCCGAAAGCAAACCCTATAACCAGAGTATCGGTTACATGGATCGTCTCGACTATGTTTCGATGATGTGTAACGAACACAGTTATGTTTTGGCGATCGAAAAATTATTGGGCGTCGATGTGCCGATACGAGCGCAGTATATCCGTGTCATGTTCGATGAAATCACCCGTATCCTTAACCACCTGTTGTGGATAGGGGCACATGCCCTGGACGTTGGTGCCATGACCATGTTCCTGTATGCCTTCCGTGAGCGCGAAGACCTGATGGATGTCTATGAGGCAGTATCCGGGGCGCGGCTGCATGCGACCTACTATCGTCCGGGTGGTGTCAACCGTGATTTGCCTGACAGCATGCCTCGATTTGAAACGACCAAATGGCGTAGTGAAAAGGAAACAGTACGGCTGAATGGCAACCGTGGTGGTTCCATGCTGGATTTTCTCGAGGATTTCACCAATCGATTCCCGGTTTATGTAGATGAGTATGAAACCCTGTTGACAGACAACCGGATCTGGAAGCAACGGACAGTGGGTATCGGCGTGGTCAGTCCTGAGCGTGCCATGCAACTGGGTTTTTCAGGCCCCATGCTGAGGGGTTCAGGCATAGAGTGGGATTTGCGCAAGAAACAGCCATATGAAGTCTATGATCAAATGGATTTTGATATTCCCGTTGGTACCAACGGTGACTCTTATGATCGTTACCTGGTTCGTATGGAAGAGATGCGTCAGTCCAACCGAATTATCAGGCAGTGCATAGACTGGTTGCGCGTTAACCCCGGCCCTGTGTTGCTGCAAGATAACAAGATCACTCCACCACGTCGTGAGGCCATGAAGGGAAACATGGAATCATTGATCCATCATTTCAAACATTTTACGGAAGGTTATTGTATTCCGGAAGGTGAGGCCTATGTTGGCATCGAACATCCGAAGGGTGAATTTGGAATTTATATGATTTCAGATGGCGCGAACAAACCCTACAGACTCAAGATCCGCGCACCCGGCTTTGCACATCTGGCGTCACTGGATGAAATGGTTCGCGGGCATATGCTGGCAGACGTGGTTACAGTCATCGGAACCCAGGATATTGTATTTGGGGAGATCGATCGCTAATGACACAGGCCAGGGAATCATTGCTCGATATTTTAAGCCAGCAAGTGCGGGGCGAAATTGATCACTGGATTGTCAAATATCCAGCCGATAAGAAGCAATCCGCTGTGATGGCCGCATTGCGTATTGTTCAGGATGACAATAAGGGTTTTCTTGATACCCAGTTGATGAACGCCGTTGCAGAATATCTGGAAATGCCACGCATAGCAGTTTATGAAGTGGCAACTTTTTATTCCATGTATGAGCACAAACCGGTCGGTCGACACAAGATATGTGTTTGCAACAGTATTTCCTGCCTGTTAAATGGTTCCGTAGAGATACTTGAGCATCTTCAGGAGAGGCTCGGCGTCAAGTTGGGTGAAGTCACCGTTGACGGTAAATTTTCCATAAAAGAAGTCGAGTGTCTGGGTGCCTGTGTCGGTGCACCTGCGATGATGATCGGTAATCAGTATTACGAAAAACTGACGCCGGAAAGAATAGACAAGATACTGGCAGAGCTGGAATAATTATGGCCAACGAAGTTTGCTTCAGAAATGAACACCTGGATAAGCCATGGCGGATGGATGCCTACAGGCTTAGCGGTGGTTATGAAGTACTGAAGAAAATTCTGACAGAAAAAATTTCTGCCGAAGATATTATTGAAGAACTCAAGATGTCGGCCTTGCGTGGCCGTGGTGGTGCAGGGTTCCCAACCGGTCTCAAGTGGAGTTTTATGCCCAGGAATGCACCGGGCCAGAAATACATCGTTTGCAATTCAGACGAGGGTGAGCCGGGCACCTGCAAGGACAGGGATATACTACGTTACAACCCGCACCAGTTGATTGAAGGGATGATTATTGCCGGTTACTGTATCGGTGCCAGTGTGGGTTATAATTATATTCGCGGCGAATTCCGGGAGCCTTTTGAACGGTTTGAGGCGGCCATCGAGGAAGCCCGGCATGAGGGCCTGCTCGGCGACAATATCTTTGGGTCCGGCTTCGATTTTCAATTGCATAGTCACCTCGGTGCCGGCGCCTATATTTGTGGTGAAGAAACGGCATTACTTGAATCCATTGAAGGCAAAAAAGGCCAGCCCCGCTTCAAGCCACCATTCCCGGCAGGTTTTGGTTTGTACGGCAAACCGACAACCATCAATAATACTGAATCGTTGGCGTCTGTGCCTGAAATTCTGAGAAATGGAGGGCAATGGTTTCTGGATCTGGGCAAACCGAACAACGGTGGTTCCAAGCTGTTCTGTGTTTCGGGCCATGTCAATAATCCGGGTAACTTTGAGGTACCCATGGGCACACCATTTTCAAAACTGCTTGAAATGGCAGGGGGTGTACGCAATGGTCATAAACTCAAGGCGGTTATTCCCGGCGGATCATCCGTTCCCGTATTGCCTGGTGATGTCATGATGGATGTGGATATGGATTATGATTCCATTACTGCGGCTGGTTCCATGCTGGGTTCAGGTGCGGTCATCGTGATGGATGAACATACCTGCATGGTCAGGGTTCTGTCTAATCTTTCTCATTTTTATTACAACGAGTCGTGTGGTCAGTGCACCCCTTGCCGTGAAGGCACAGGCTGGTTGTCGCGCATGGTACATCGCATTGAACATGGCCAGGGTCGTCCTGAAGACCTGGATAATCTGGTTCGGGTAGCAGGACAGATTGGCGGACACACTATATGCGCCCTGGGCGATGCTGCCGCCATGCCAGTGCAGAGTTTTTTAAAGAATTATCGCGAAGAGTTTGAATATCACATTGAACACAAAAAATGCATGGTCGCTATGAAGAAGTCTTTTTCATAGTATGATCCTGGATTCATCAGTTGACCGCTATGACAGGAGCTTAACATTTTGGAATTAAGTAACTTTTTACTGCACCGCAGTCCACCTTGTCGGGTGAGTGCCAGCCATGCCGTCCAACTGATGATTCCAGAATGACAGGTTAAATGAATGAGTGACGACAAGTTAAATATCGAAATCGATGGCACTTCCCTGAAGGCAAATCCCGGGGAGATGCTTATTGCAGTAGCCGATAAAGCGGGCATACGTATTCCGCGTTTTTGCTATCACAATAAACTGTCAGTGGCCGCCAACTGTCGTATGTGTCTGGTTGAGGTTGAAAAGGCCCCTAAACCATTACCCGCCTGTGCAACGCCGGTCATGGATGGCATGAAGGTCTTTACAAAGTCACCCAGAGCCATCGCCGCACAAAAAGCCACAATGGAATTTCTGCTAATTAATCATCCGCTGGATTGTCCGATTTGTGATCAGGGTGGTGAATGTGAGTTGCAGGATGTAGCCATGGGTTACGGGGGTGACATCTCCCGATTTTCTGAAGACAAACGTGTCGTTCCGGATAAAAACCTCGGACCCCTGATTGCAACCGATATGACGCGCTGCATTCATTGCACACGTTGTGTCCGTTTTGGTCAGGAGCTGGCGGGTGTGCGTGAAATGGGCGCCACCGGGCGAGGCGAACATACCCGTATAGGTACTTATATAGAACAGGCCGTTGACTCGGAAATGTCCGGGAACATAATCGACCTGTGTCCGGTTGGTGCCCTGACAGCCAAACCCTCCCGATTTTCAGCAAGGGCGTGGGAGCTGGTGCAAAGTCCTTCGATAGCGGCACACGATTGTATGGGTTCAAATATATCGATACACACATTCCGCGGTGAAGTGACTCGTGTCGGGCCACGGGATAACGAAAACATAAATGAATGCTGGTTATCAGACAGGGATCGATTCAGTTATGAAGGCTTGAGAAGTGATTCGCGACTAAAGGTTCCGATGATTCGAATAAATGATGAATGGAAGGAAACAGATTGGGACACCGCCCTTGAGATCGCAGCCAAAGGGATCAAGTCGGCCGGATCTGATCTGGGTATTCTCGTATCATCAAGTTCAACCCTGGAAGAAATGGCGCTTGCCCGTCAGATCGCCGATGGCACAGAGACCCGTAATATCGATCACAGACTAAGGCAGATCGATTTCCGCGATCAGGATAATGCCCCTGTTTTTCCTGGCCTGGGTCAAAAAATAACAGATCTTGAAAATTGTGATGCAGCATTATTAATTGGTTCGAATGTAAGCAAGGAACAACCGATTGCAGCACACCGCCTGCGTAAGGCATCCATGCGTGGTGCAAAGTTAATGTTTGTCAACTCACGTGATTTTGCCTGCAATTTGAATGTCGAGGAAAAAATTATTGTTTCTCCCGGAAAAATGATTCACGCCCTGGCGGGTATAGCAAAATCGGCAATGGATTTAGCAGGAAGCAGTATCCCGGGAAATTTACAACACTTGTTTGCGAACGTAGACAGTAGTGATTCACAACTGGCCATCACCGGGCATCTCAAGGCTGCAGATTCGGCAACCGTGATTATAGGTTCGCAGGCCCAGTTAATGCCCTATCTCGCAGAAATACGAAGTCTGGCAGGAGTGATCGCCCAGGCTACAGGCGCTACCCTGGGTTATTTAACTGAAGGAACCAATACCGCAGGTGCCTGCCTGTCGGGTGTTTTACCGAATCGTGACGCAGGTGGTACAGCCAGTCGTTCGAAAGGCAGACACGCCATGGACATGATGGAAAATGGCATGGCTGCCTGTCTGCTGGTGGGGGTGGAGCCCGAGCTGGACATGGCCGATGCCACCACCGCGGTTTCAACACTGAAGAAAACAGATTGTGTCGTATCACTGACTGCCTACCTTGGTGATGCAATGAAGGAATATGCCAATGTGCTTCTGCCTGTAACGCCTGTGTCAGAGACATCAGGTACCTTTATTAATATAGAGGGTACAAGGCAGAGTTTTACGGGTGTAACAAAACCTCTGGGGGAATCCAGGCCCGCCTGGAAGGTGTTGCGGGTATTGGGTAACCTGCTCGATCTGGAAGGATTTGATTTCAATAGTTCAGAAGAAGTACGCGATGAGGTATTGGCCCGCATAGGTGATGTCGAAATGAATAACCATGTTGGCAGTGATCATGAAGTCAGGTTGCCGGTTGACATGGCCGGGCTGACACGGATCGGTGCAGTAGCCATCTACCATGAAGACAGCGTGGTCAGGCGGGCCACCGCACTACAGGCTACGCATGATGCTCTCGAGCAGGGAGCCAGGATTCATTCCGGTTTGGCAGACAAACTTGGCCTGGGTGATGCAGACAAGGTACTGGTCAGTCAGGGTGGTGACAGGGTGAGTGTGCCCCTCGTTATCGATGATGGCATACCGGAAGATTGCGTATGGTTGCCTATAGGCACACCGGCCGGTGTAAATCTGTCATCACTGTTTGCTTCCCTTGAAATGGAGGCCGACTGATCATGCTTGAATTCATTCTTGATCTGCTGTTTGTCCTTCTGAAGATATTTGCGATTCTGTTACCGTTATTACTGGGCGTTGCCTACCTGACCTATGCCGAGCGAAAACTGATCGGTTATATGCAGGTTCGTCTGGGTCCCAACCGGGTGGGTCCCAAGGGCTGGTTGCAGCCGATTGCAGATGCATTAAAACTGATGATGAAAGAGATCGTCATTCCAACCAATGCCGACAAATTCCTGTTCGTCATCGCGCCGATGCTTGCAATTGCACCATCGCTGGCGGCCTGGGCTGTAGTACCGTTTGATGAAGGTCTGGTATTATCCAATATTGACGCCAGTCTGCTTTATGTACTGGCTATGACATCACTGGGTGTTTACGGAATAATTGTTGCCGGTTGGGCGTCCAATTCAAAATATGCATTTCTGGGTGCCATGCGTTCTGCGGCACAGATTGTTTCCTATGAAATTGCAATGGGTTTTGCACTGGTCGGTGTTTTGATGGCCGCTTCCAGCATTAACCTGCATGATATAGTCATGCAACAATCAGGTGGTATCTGGCACTGGTACTGGATGCCATTATTTCCGCTTTTTCTGGTTTATTTTATTTCCGGCATTGCTGAAACCAATCGTGCACCATTCGATGTTGCCGAAGGTGAGTCAGAGATTGTTGCCGGTTTTCATATTGAGTATTCAGGCATGACCTTCGCGGTATTTTTTTTGGCGGAGTATGCAAATATTATTCTGATTTCAGTATTGACGGCCCTGATGTTTATGGGGGGTTGGTTATCACCTTTCCAGGGTATTCCATGGTTTGAAGATACCTTCCTGGCCAAGTCAAGTATTATCTGGTTCCTGAGCAAGGCCGCATTCTTCGCATTTTGTTTTCTCTGGTTCAGGGCCACCTTTCCACGATACCGTTATGACCAGATCATGCGTCTGGGCTGGAAGGTGTTTATACCGATCACCATTATCTGGATACTGGTGCTGGGGGCTGTTATCGCGGCCAGGGTTTCCTATGTCACGCTGGGCGTTTGGACAGTTGGAATAGTGGCTGCGTATCTGTTGTTGAATAAAATAGCAACGAGAGCAGGGACATAAGTATGGCCAGGACATTAAAAACCACATTCCATAGTCTGTTCATGATTGAGCTGTTAAAAGGCATGCGTCTGACCGGGCGGTATTTGTTTTCGAAAAAATTCACCATTCAGTACCCGGAACAGAAAACCCCGCTGTCTCCTCGATTCCGGGGGCTACATGCACAACGTCGATATCCCAATGGCGAGGAACGGTGTATTGCCTGCAAGCTTTGTGAGGCTGTTTGCCCCGCACTGGCGATAACGATTGATGTGGCAGAACGCGAAGACGGGTCTCGCAGAACAACCCGTTATGACATCGATTTGTTTAAATGTATTTTCTGCGGTTTTTGTGAAGAGGCCTGTCCGGTCGATGCTATTGTCGAGACCCGGCATTTTGAATACCATTTTGAAGAATGTGGTGAACAGATAATGACCAAGGATAAATTACTGGCGACTGGTGACCGGCTGGAAGCACAAATAGCAGCCGACAGGGCTGCCGATGCACCGTACCGGTAGGACGAAAAAGTTATGTCACTTGAAAAAATTATATTTTATCTCTTTGCCACCATATTGGTATTGGCTGCATTGAGAGTGATTACGTCACGTAATCCTGTCCATTCGGCCCTGTATCTGGTGTTGTGTTTCTTTTCCAGTGCCGCCCTGTGGATACTGTTACAGGCAGAGTTTCTGGCGATTACCCTGGTGCTGGTTTATGTCGGTGCAGTCATGGTTCTGTTCCTGTTTGTCGTCATGATGCTCAATATTAATCTGGATGTGATGCGGGAAGGTTTTATTAAATACCTGCCGATCGGTATTACCGTGGCACTCATCAGTGTACTGGAAATGGGTATTGTCATCACGGGTAATTTCACTCTGGACAAGTTTCCAGCACCGGCCCGGAAGGCTGTGGATTACAGTAATACAGAAGCGATTGGTAATGTTCTGTATACAGAATACCTGTTTTCATTTGAAATCGCTGCGGTACTTCTTTTAGTGGCTATCGTCGCCGCGATTGCGCTGACAATGCGAAAAAGGCCCAATACCCGATCGCAGAACCCTTCAGAACAGGTTCTGGTTAAAAAATCGGATCGCCTGCACATAGTGAAAATGGATGCGGAGGAAAAGCAGTCATGATTGCACTTTCAGATTATCTTGTACTTGGAGCCATCCTGTTTTGTCTTTCGTTGGCGGGAATTTTTCTTAACCGTAAAAATGTCATTATTCTGTTGATGTCTATTGAGTTGATGCTGCTCTCGGTCAATATGAATTTTGTGGCATTTTCCGCCTATCTTCAGGATGTGGCCGGGCAGGTTTTTGTGTTTTTTATATTAACGGTTGCAGCAGCCGAGGCAGCGATTGGTCTGGCGATCCTCGTTGTTCTGTATCGCAGTAAACAATCCATCAATGTTGATGACATGGATTCAATGAAGGGCTAGGGCTAGAGACGTGACCGAGAATATGCAAAATATTTATCTTGCGATCCCGATGGCACCATTGCTGGGAGCCATAGTGGCGGGCCTGTTTGGTTGGAAGATTGGCAGAACAGCCTCGCATGTGTTCGCTATTTCAGGCGTTGCAATTGCATTCCTGTTATCACTCGTTGTTTTTAACCACATTGTCATTGACGGTGCTGAACCTTTTAACGGGACAGTCTATACCTGGATGGTCAGTAACGGCATAAATTTCCAGGTGGGTTTCCTGATCGACAAGCTGACTGCCGTTATGTTGATTGTGGTGACCTTTGTATCACTGATGGTTCACATCTATACGATCGGCTATATGCACGATGACCCGGGTTATCAGCGCTTTTTCAGCTATATCGCCTTGTTTACTTTTTCGATGTTGATGCTGGTCATGTCCAACAACTTCCTGCAACTGTTCTTTGGCTGGGAAGCAGTCGGGCTGGTTTCCTACCTGTTGATCGGGTTCTGGTTCAAGAAGCCCACTGCCGTTTATGCCAACCTGAAGGCCTTTCTGGTAAACCGTGTCGGTGACTTCGGGTTTCTGTTAGGTATCGCCGCAGTACTGACCTATACCGGCAGCCTGGATTATGCCGAGGTGTTCAAACTGGCCCCCGGATTGAGCGGGCAGACCATAGAGATATTCTCGGGATACGCCTGGTCGGTGACGACGGTTATCTGCATCCTGTTGTTCATCGGTGCAATGGGCAAATCGGCCCAGGTGCCATTACATGTATGGTTGCCGGATTCCATGGAAGGCCCGACCCCCATATCGGCATTGATCCATGCCGCCACAATGGTGACAGCCGGTATCTTTATGGTGGCACGTATGTCGCCGTTGTTTGAGCTGTCGGAGACGGCGCTGAGTTTTGTACTTGTCATCGGTGCCATTACGGCGCTGTTCATGGGTTTTCTGGGGCTGGTGCAAAATGATATCAAACGTGTCATCGCCTATTCGACATTATCACAACTGGGTTATATGACCGTTGCACTGGGTGTGTCGGCCTATGCAACCGGTGTCTTCCATCTGATGACCCATGCATTTTTCAAGGCGTTGTTATTTCTCGGTGCCGGCTCGGTCATTATCGCCATGCATCATGAGCAGGATATGCGCAAAATGGGTGGGCTCAGAAAATACATGCCAATCACATGGATTACATCCCTGATCGGTTCTCTGGCATTGATCGGTACACCGGGTTTTGCCGGGTTCTATTCCAAGGATGCAATTATCACTGCCGTCAAGCATTCGAGTCTGCCGGGTTCCGGCTTCGCCTATATCGCGGTACTGACAGGCGTCTTTATCACTGCACTGTACAGTTTTCGCATGTATTTCATGGTATTTCATGGCAAGGGACGTATGGATGATTATACGCGCGAGCATCTGCATGAATGCCCCCCTGTGGTGACCTGGCCGCTGATCGCGCTGGCGATACCATCGGTTGTCATCGGTGCGATCTATGTTGACCAAATGGCCTTTGGTGGTTTCTTTGGTAGTGCAATATCTGTATCAGCGGCACATCAGATACCGGAGGAGGTCGCCCATCATTTCCATAGCTGGTGGGGTCTGATCGTACATTCATTGTCAGATTTTCCTGTGTACCTTGCAGGAGCAGGTGTATTGACTGCCTGGTTCCTGTACATAAAAAGGCCGGATATCCCCGGCGTGCTTCAGAATAAATTTGCCTTTATATACAAGATACTGGATAACAAATATTTTGCCGACCGTTTCAATGAAATTGTTTTTGCCGGGGGTAGTCGCCTGATCGGCCGTATCTTCTGGCAAGCAGGCGACGTTAAACTGATCGATGGCCTGATTATAAATGGTTCAGCCAGATCGATAGGCTGGTTTTCCAGCATTCTCCGACAGATCCAGACAGGCTATCTATACCACTATGCCTTCGCGATGATCATCGGTCTGTTATCGCTGTTAACCTGGTTTGTTTTCGGTAAAGGAAGCTAGATGTTATTTGATTTACCCATATTAAGCACACTGATCTGGACACCGATTATAGGTGGTCTGATTGTTCTGGCTGCAGGGGAGAAAAGGGCACGATTAATTTCACTGATTGTCTCGGTGCTTACTTTTATTTTAAGTATCCCGCTGTATACGAAGTTTGATACCAGCACAGCGGCAATGCAGTTTCCCGAATTACATTCATGGATACCTTCATTTAATATTAACTACCAGCTGGGTGTAGATGGCATCTCCATGCCATTGATTATTTTGACTGCCTTCACAACAATTCTGGTCGTCCTGTCTGCATGGGAAGTCATCAAGAAAAAACCGGATCAATACATGGCTGCCTTCCTGATCATGGAAGGGGTTATGATCGGTGTATTTTCGGCACTCGATGCCATTTTATTCTACGTTTTCTGGGAAGCCATGTTGATCCCGATGTTTCTTATCATTGGTGTCTGGGGCGGGCCTAACCGGGTCTATGCAACCATCAAGTTTTTCCTGTATACCTTCCTGGGGTCAGTGTTAATGCTGGTTGCATTAATTTATTTGTCGATCAGGGCCGACGGCAGTTTCTCGATACTGGGTTTCCATACCTTGCCGTTAAGCCTGACCGAGCAAATATTTATTTTCGCAGCCTTCCTGGTGGCGTTTGCAGTAAAGGTCCCCATGTGGCCCGTGCATACATGGTTACCCGATGCACACGTAGAGGCACCCACGGGTGGTTCCGTCATTCTGGCGGCCATCATGCTGAAGATAGGTGGTTACGGCTTTCTGCGTTTCAGCCTGCCAATCACCCCGGATGCCAGCAGTGAGCTGGACTGGCTTATTATCCTGATGTCACTGGTCGCCGTGGTCTATATCGGTTTTGTAGCCCTGGCACAGGAAGACATGAAAAAACTGATTGCCTATTCATCCATTGCACATATGGGTTTTGCAACCCTTGGCTTCTTTCTGGTGTTCAGTATTATTGATAACACCGGCTCCTGGAGGGATGCGGCACTGGGCATGGAAGGTGGCCTGGTACAGATGATTTCACATGGATTTATTTCAGCGGCGATGTTCCTCGGTGTTGGTGTTCTCTACGATCGTATGCATACCCGGAATATTTCAGATTATGGTGGTGTGGCAAATACCATGCCCGTGTTTGCGGCCTTTATGGTGTTCTTTTCAATGGCAAATGCCGGGTTGCCAGGAACCTCGGGATTCGTTGGTGAATTCATGGTGATCCTCGATAGTTTCAAGGCCAACTTCTGGATCGCATTCCTGGCAGCAACAACCCTGATTCTTGGAGCGGCCTATACCCTGTGGATGGTCAAGCGTGTTTTATATGGTGAAGTGGCAAACGACAACGTCGCCAAACTGAAGGATATGAATGCCCGTGAATTTGTCATCATGGCCTTGCTGGCTTCTGCGGTCCTGTTTTTCGGCTTGTATCCCGGCCCATTGACAGAGGTCATGCATTCTACGGTTGAACATTTGTTACAGCATGTTTCGGTTTCAAAAATATAGGGTGAGTAATGTGGGTAAGTGTACTGAGGTTTAATAATTATGATCATTGATATGCCCAATCTGGAACTCGCATTACCTGAGATATTCGTGCTCGGGATGACCTGTGCAGTATTGATAATCGATCTCTTCCTGAAGGATAAAAACCGGATCATTACCTATTTGCTTGCACAATTGACCTTGCTCGGTGCAGTACTTATTACCTATAGCCAGATCGGCTCGCCCAGTACTACCGGTTTTTCAGGGTCCTTTATCAGGGATCCAATGGGCGACATTCTGAAAATATTTATTTATGTCATTACGGCAACCGTCTTCCTGTATTCAAGAGACTACTTGCGTGCCCGGGGCCAGTTCAAGGGCGAATACTACGCATTAGGCTTATTTGGTGTTCTGGGCATGATGATAATGGTGTCGGCACATAGTTTTCTGACGGTATACCTGGGGCTGGAATTGCTGTCATTATCCCTGTATTCCATGGTGGCCCTGAATCGGGATTCAGAGGTATCAACCGAGGCGGCGATGAAATATTTCGTACTCGGTGCGATCGCTTCCGGTATGTTGTTGTACGGCATGTCGATGATATACGGCATTACCGGCTCACTGAATGTCGTGGAAATTGGAGCCTATATCAATAAAAATGGCACCAGTAATATCATACTCGACTTTGGGCTGGTGTTTATTGTTGTAGGCCTGGCGTTCAAACTGGGTGCCGTGCCCTTCCATATGTGGGTACCCGATATTTATCATGGCGCACAGACATCAGTAACATTATACATTGGTACGGCCCCCAAGATTGCTGCTTTTGCCATCATTATGCGCATACTCGTTGATGGTATGGAGGCATTACACACGGACTGGCAGCAAATGCTAACCATTCTTGCGGTATTATCACTGGCAATCGGTAATATCGTTGCCATTGCCCAGACCAATATCAAGCGTATGCTGGCCTATTCAACCATCTCCCATGTCGGATTCCTGTTACTGGGCATTATCTCGGCCCGGCCGGACGGCTATTCGGCCTCAATGTTCTATGTGCTGGTTTATGCACTGATGTCGGTCGGTTCCTTCGGGATGATTATCCTGTTAAGCCGCTCCGGCTTCGAGGCCGATACCCTGGATGACTTCAAGGGCCTGAATGAACGTAGCAAGTGGTATGCCTTTATGATGTTGTTGCTGATGTTTTCCATGGCCGGTGTCCCGCCAACCGTTGGTTTTTTTGCCAAGCTGTGGGTTATCGAGGCCGTACTGAATGCCGATACTGATATGACATGGCTGGCTATTACTGCCGTGCTGTTCTCGGTTGTGGGTGCATTTTATTACATTCGCCTTGTCAAGATTATGTACTTTGACAAACCGGAAGATGATTCAGCGATTACCCCGGATGTAGACCTGAAAGTCGTTATCAGCGCAAACGGCATCCTGATGCTGGCCCTGGGAGTCTATCCGGGTGCCCTGATGTCGATTTGCCAAAGTGTCATCCAGTAGCCTGGTCTGATCATCTGAACGTTCTTGCGCGCGCGCCCGTTGCACGTGGGCATGTACCTCAATCTCCGATCATAAATAAGTAAACACTAATACGTTAATTTGCTACGAGTTTATTTAGTGCTGCAATTTGCAGTCTATGTTAGTATTTTTTTATGCAGCTGCGTCAAAAACTTTTCCTCGTACTCGGCCTTATGGCAATGGTTCCATTGCTTATTCTGTTGTTTGGTGTTGTTGGTCACATTGAAAGTGACCTGGAAGACAGAACCAGCAAGGAGATGAACAAAACGCTGAGCAAACTGGCGAAGGAAATATCAACCTTGATGGACAACCAGAAGTCGATTGTAAGGGGACTTGCCAAGGTACCAGTGGTCCGTGATTTTGCCTCGGTAGTCAGCAGCAGTGACAAAGACTCCCAGTATGAAAACAGGGCAATTGAGCTGATGGCCTTCTTCCTTAATTATCAGGCCACGGTACCCAGTATTCAGGCGATCCGTTTTACCGACATGAGTGGCAAGACGCTGGTCAAAATCAAGGAAGGAAAGCTCATTCCGTATAAAGACAAGCTGGCCAGTGGCAGGTCCTATGTTGAAGATATAGCCTACAAATCATTTTTTCGCAGGGCCAAAAAAACAGATGAAGATATCTCCATATCAGACTTTGAAAGGGGAAAGGTCCTGGGTGATGTGGATTTCTGCCCGGCCCTGGTTCGATACAGCCTTGCCATACGCGATGAACTGGAATCTCCTTTTGGGCTACTCATAGTCAATATGTGGGGTAAAAGGGTAGATGATGCCGTGCATTCTGCACTGGCGGGTTACCCGGGTAAGGCATATATTGTTGAACTGAACAAAGATAAAGAGCGTGACGGAATTTACCTTTATCACGAAGACCAGAATAAAAGATTCGCCAACCAACTGGGCACCAATTTCAGGTTATCAACCGAGTTGGGTGATGATGCCTGGAAAAAAATCAACAGTGGTAGCAAAACAGGTATGGTCACGCCTGATAACGACAGATTATTTTATTATTATAAATTTTCACCCTATCTGGACAGGGATACAAAATGGTTACTGGTTATAGAAATGGCGAGGGAAGCCATACTCGAACCCATTTCGGGTTTGAGAAACTGGATAGTTTCCCTGATACTACTGGTTTTTCTGGTGGGTTTGTTTATTGCACGCTGGGCGGCTTCACGCTTGGCCAGGCCGGTTCACGATCTGGCACAGATCATTACACAATATGCCGATGGTGATCGGCGCTCACATTATGGTGAAAATCGTCGCGATGAAATAGGACTTGCAGGAAAGGCGTTTAATTATCTGACAAAAACCCTTGAAAAGGCACAGGATGAGCGTATCAAGGCCGAAATTGCCGCAAGGCAGTCTGAACGTCTTGCTGCAGTAGGTCAGATGGCTGCAGGCATAGGTCATGAAATCAATAATCCGTTGATGAATATTATGTCTCTCGCATCACTGATCGACCAGAATGTTCCGGATAGCAGCAAACAGATAAAAGAGGACCTGAACGCCTTACAAAGTGAAGGCCGGCGATGTGCGAGAATCGTACAAGGTGTATTGAACTTTGCTCGCGAGAACAAACCAAAATATGAAGAGTTTGATTTCTCCCGATTAATGTCGGATACCGCGGCAGTTTTTGAGCATCGAATGAAGTCATCAGAAGTCGAATTGATAAAGGACCTTGAAAGCCCGTTGACCATGCAAGGTGACTCAGGTCAACTCCAGCAAGTGCTGGTGAATGTACTTGTAAATGCATTACATGCATCAGGCCCGGGATCAACCATTACCATGAAGGCCAGGCAATCTGACGGAAAAATAGTTGCGGAAATTATTGATAGTGGAGAGGGTGTCAGTAATGAGAACATAGCCAGGGCGTTCAGTCCGTTTTTTACAACCAAACCGGAAGGCAGTGGGACCGGACTCGGGCTTTCAGTCAGTTATGGAATTATCAATAAACACGGGGGTTCTATTACATTGGAGAACAGGCCGGAAGGTGGTGCACGTGTCGTAATTATTCTGCCAAAAACCGGCGTAATAAAAGAACAAATTGAACATGTAACACCTGAGGTAAAAAATGCAACGGGGTGATTTAAAAATATTATTTGTTGATGATGATTCAGTTACATGCTCGATTATGCAAAGGAATTGTGGGCAGGCAGGTTATAACTGCAGCGTCTATCAGTCAGCAGGGGAATGTCTGAAGGAGTTTGAGACATCGGGCGGAGATCTGCTGGTTACAGACCTTCGAATGCCGGAAATGAGTGGGTTCGATCTTTTGTCAAAAGTACGCGAGATTGACAAGGATTTGCCGGTATTGGTGATGACCGGTTATTCATCTGTCGAAAATGCAGTCGAAGCCATGAAACTGGGGGCAACTGACTTTATTAAAAAGCCTTTTGACTTCGAGGAATTAAAACTGATTATTGACAGAAACATCGATGCCCGTCGTTTAAAGGAGGAGAACCAGATACTGAAGAAACAGCTTCAGACATGCCGAAACCGTTTCGGCATGATTGGCGACACACCCATTATGAAAAGTCTGTTCTCAACCATAGAGAAGGTCGCAACAGTCAGTTGTAATGTTATTATTACGGGCGAGTCAGGAACGGGCAAGGAACTGGTAGCACGTGCCCTGCACGATTACAGCCCAAGAAAGGAATCACCTTTTATTGTTATCGATTGTGGTGCCCTGACAGAAACCTTGCTTGAAAGCGAACTATTCGGACATGAGAAAGGAGCCTTCACCGGCGCATCACAGAGAAAAAAAGGGCTCATGGAGCAGGCAAGCGGGGGAACACTATTCCTTGACGAGATATGTAATATTACAGATTCGATGCAGATGAAACTCATGCGTGCAATCGAAAGCCAGACAATTACACGTGTAGGCAGCACAGTATCTGTACCCATTGACATGCGCATTATTGCCGCCAGTAATCGCGATCTTGAAGCCATGGTTGAGAAAGGCGAATTTCGCCATGATTTTTACCATCGATTGAATGTAATTAATATACATGTACCTTCGTTGAATGACCGACGTGAAGATATACCGTCACTCGTCGAACACTTCGTGAAAGAATTTTCCAAACGTTATAAAAGAAAGGTCACAGGATTTGATTCTGTCGCGATGCAACACCTCTATAATGAAGACTGGACAGGAAATATTCGTGAATTACGCAATGTCGTGGAAAGATGTGTGATTCTGTCAGAGACACCGATACTGACATGGCCGGAGGCGGGTATGAAGCTGGAAGTGTTTAGTAACAATTCCGGTATTCAATTTCCTCGAGACGAGTTTCCGTCACTTGAAAAACTGGAGCAGAAGTATATCGAGCATGTACTGGAATTATCGGGAGGGAAAAAAACAAAGGCCGCCAGTATTCTGGGAATAGACAAGACCACATTGTGGAGAAAACTACGACGCTTCAGTGATACAAAATAGGGTTGTATATTACAACGTTTCTTTGTAAACGGCCTGAAGATAGATGCAATATGCACTGTAATAACAACATAGATAAACAGGGTTTACTAATGTTTAATTTTTTATGTTCATGATATCTATACATATTCAGAAAAACTTGCTAATGTGGAACAGAGCTTGCAACCTAGGTTGCGTGTAAATTAAAAAAATATCCTGCTAGGAGGAGTAACAAGTATGAATAAATTAACAGCAATTGCTGCAGCGGCACTTATAAGCACTGCACTCGTTGGTTGTGGTGGACAAGAGCTGAAGCCAGCCAAAAACGGTTATAACCAGCAAAAAGTGGTTTACCATGTAAATAATCTGCAGACTGCATATGGTGCCTTGCGTAATGTGAAAAACCACCTGAATGCCCTGGGTGACAAGAATATCGAAGTCATCGTTGTCACTCACTCAAGTGGTGCCTTCGCATTGGTTGATGGTTCAAAAGACAAGAAGGGTCATGCCTTCGATGCGCAAATTCAGAAGCTGGCCAACCGTGGTGTCAAGTTCGAAATCTGTGCAAATACCATCCGTGGCAAGAAGATCAACAAAAACAAGATAAACCTGAATGCCAAGATTGTTCCGTCAGGTGTTGCTGAAGTTGCTGATCTGCAACAGAAGGGTTACCTGTACATTAAACCTTGATTCAGGGTTTAATTTATAGTGACAAAACGGGCATCCCGGGATGCCCGTTTTTTTTTGCAAGAAATGCAGGATGGTCTTGTAAAACAGCATAATGCACTGTAAAATTCGCGCTGCTAGTGCGGGGTGGAGCAGTCTGGCAGCTCGTCGGGCTCATAACCCGAAGGTCACAGGTTCAAATCCTGTCCCCGCTACCACTACAGAAGGCATTGAATGTATTAACATATTCAATATTGCCACAAAAAGGCCGCGTATCCTTGCCAGAACGCGGTCTTTTTTATGGTATGCATATTCGTTTTCAATAAGCGTATTGTCCCGCCACCAGAATTCTTACTTATGATGTAGCCTTTGCCAGAAAGTACTTTATCAAGATAATCGCAAGTCTTGTCCAATGGAGCCTTCCAGGGTCATTTTTTACGCCTCTCAATTTATTGGTCCAGGCCATAAATAATGTTAAACCGGATTAATATCCAATGAATTTTACTAATGATTTTGTCTTTTTTGCCGTTAACGTCAATACGAATAGGGTAATACAATTAAGTATTTAATTGTTGAGTCAGACAAGGGTGAAAGAGTCAGTAACCTATGGATAAACCAGTAAATATTCTCATCGTTGATGATGTCCTGGCCAACCGGAAAATGTTGGCCAGGTCTCTTGCCAATTGCGGCTATATAACAACTGAAGCCGAAAATGGTATGGAAGCGATCAGGCTATATGACGAGGTCGATCCGGACATGATTCTGATGGACGTCAATATGCCAGAGATGGATGGATATGAAGCGGCGACAAGGATAAAGAAAAAAGCCGGATGGCAGTACACGCCCATAATATTTGTAACGGCACTGACTGTAGAGGATTCACTGACAACGGCACTGGAGTCGGGTGGTGATGATTTCATAAACAAGCCTGTCAATATCGACATACTGAAGTCAAAAATCAATGCACATTTAAGAATCCGGGAACTCAGCCAGGAGTTGAGTGAGAAAAATAAATTACTCGAGATTCAGAACGAGGACCTGATTCTTGAGAAAGAAATGATCGAGCATTTTTTTGATAAAGCGCTGAAGCAAAGCTATTTTGATCCTGCCTATATCAAATACCATATTTCACCCATGTCAACCTTTAATGGTGATGTCTTGCTGATAAAACGTGGGCCGGAAGGCGGGTTATTTGGACTACTGGGTGATTTTACCGGGCATGGCCTGAGGGCTGCAAT
This sequence comes from Gammaproteobacteria bacterium, assembly GCA_011052215.1. GTDB lineage: Bacteria > Pseudomonadota > Gammaproteobacteria > JAADHQ01 > JAADHQ01 > JAADHQ01. The sequence continues at coordinate 12,157 of DRJK01000127.1, read as the reverse complement.
GGGAACGTTACCCGTTGTCATGATTTTTTTCAAGATGGCACAGAAAGGGCTGCCGATTTCAATGATAGCAAATGAAATTAACAGACAATTGTTATCCATCATGCCCATCGGGATGTTTTGTGCCGCGACCTTGTTTGAACTGGATAAAACGGGCGAGCAACTGGCAGTCTGGAGTGGCGGGATGCCCGGATCATACTGGTTGGATAGTGATGGTGGCCTTAAAGGTGTTATTCAGTCCAGTCATTTACCCCTTGGAATAGTAAAGGATGAAGAATTTGATTCATCAACACAGATTTTACAGGTTGAAAAGGGTGACAAGTTTTATTGTTACAGTGACGGCGTGATTGAGGCTGGCAAGGAAGACGGGGAAAGGTTTGGTGAGGAACGTCTCAGGGGGATTCTGCTTGGAAATGACGGAGACAGGTTTGAGAAAGTATTATTGAATCTGAATACATTCAGGCAGGAACTGGATCAGGATGATGATGTTACATTTCTGGAATTAACCTGTGAATCTGTCGACCTGGAACAGGTTGATGTGATACCTGGGGAAACGATCAGCGCAAGTGGCTGAGTGAAGATTTAAGGATTTCAGTTCTTTTGCAATAGTGATATTTTGATTATGAATTTTAGTAAACAGATAATTACTGGATACAGTCAGGTTTAAAAGGGACAGGTAATGGCACTATTAGATGAACTGCGACAGGCATCGGAAGTAGCAAGGAAGAAAGAGCAACTTGAGAAAGAGAGTGCTCACCGCTTGCGTGAAATCTACGACAAGGAAATCAATCCAAGAATCGAGAGGATCTACAATTACCTCAAGGAGCTTGAGTTGCATCTTAACTATCTGAAACCGGATATCAGGGTTGATTACAATATTTCCGGTTATGGCACCCTGGCAGACCTGAGACAAACAGGTTATCACATGGAAAAGGGGCGCAAGGAGGTACTGAAAAAAGTCCAGTTCAGCTTCAGGTGTGAATCCGGGGAGGAATTGACTTTTTCAGTAGAGGGTAAGAAAAAACTGCATGCACTTATGGAGGAGATGGATCGAGCCGGAATACGCTATGGCTGTAAAAGGGAGCGCGGTGGAAATAACGAAGTGATCGGTGCAGATATCACTGTTGAATCCGTTGTCCCGGTATCCTTTGAATTCAAGGGTGAGCTTGAAACCTCGGGTATTGTCATGACTATCAGGAATTATGAAGACCTGCTCTGGCAGCAGTCCTGTCTCAACCCACAGCAGGTTGATGACACTTTTCTGGACGAGCTGGGCAAGTATATAGTCAGAAAGGAGAACGGTTTCCTGAAAATGGATTTACCCAATGTCGAGAAGGCATATTTCCAGAGGCTTGTTCGGGAGGCAAGAATGGAGCGGCAAAAGGAGCTGTTTCTGGCAGAGGAGCGTGAGAAGGACGAGCTGGAGATGAATAAAAAAAACAGCCTGGTGACCAGATTGAAGAGTGTAAAAAATCCTTTTGCCAGATAAACATGGGCTGGTCAACCCGGTGATTCCTGAACAATGTGCCTGAAGTCTGTTTGCTTTTAAAATTAATAACAATATAAAAATCAAATAGATACTATATTTCATAACGCTAGCACCGGTGCCGGTGTGATCATTTTAAAAATCAGTCTCTGTCAGGCTTTCGATTGTGATAATTCTGTATATTTTTCATAAGTCTATTGGCTAAATCAGGCTAAGTAGGTATAATGCCGTCTTGGAATTTCCAAGAGTAATAATAAGTGGGCCTTAAGGGCCCACTTTTAGTTTTTACAGCGGCGAAATATATGAGGCAGGTGCCTGAAAAAATACAGCGCATCGTTGAAGATGTGGTGACATCGATGGGCTATGAGCTGGTCGGGGTCGAGCATCTGATGCACGATAAGTCAGGCGTTCTGCGCGTATATATCGATAAAAATCAAGGAATTATGCTTGATGATTGCCAGGCTGTCAGTCATCAGCTGAGTGGGGTTCTTGATGTAGAGGATCCGGTGCCGGGAAACTATAATCTGGAAATTTCCTCACCGGGTCTGGATAGACCGTTATTCAAGCCGGGTGATTTTGAGCGATTTGCCGGACAATCCATAAAGGTGAAGCTGGTCAGGGCGCAGCAAGGCAGGAAGAATTACAAGGGTATTCTGCAAGGATGGCAGGGAAATGAAGTTATTATTGATATGCAGGGGCAAGAGGTTCGGTTGTCATTGGATAATATTGACCAGGCGAGACTGGCACCGGAATTTTAATTACGTTCTTGGTTGCAGGAAATGATGGGATGAATAAAGAGATATTATTGGTTGTTGATACAGTGTCTAACGAAAAGGGCGTTGCCAAAGATATTATCTTTGAGGCAATTGAAGCCGCACTTGCGTCTGTCGCCAGGAAAAAACACGGTGGTGATATAGAAACAAGGGTTAAAATTGATCGCAGTACGGGAGATTACGAAACATTTCGTCGATGGCAGGTCATAGCGGATGATGATGAGATGGAATTTCCACAACGTCAGATGACTTTAAGTGCGGCCCAATACGATGACGCGGACCTGGATATTGATGACTATTATGAAGAGGACATGGACTCGGTAGATTTCGGGCGAATCGCTGCGCAGACGGCCAAGCAGGTTATTGTCCAGAAGGTCAGGGAAGCAGAGCGTGCCCAGGTTGTCGATGCCTACCAGGACCGAATAGGAGAGCTGGTCAGTGGAATAGTTAAAAGGATGGAGCGTGGCAACGTTTATATCGACCTGGGTGGAAATGTCGAGGCAATGATTCCACGTGAACAGATGATTCCAAGAGAGGCATTGCGCTCCGGTGATCGCGTACGTGGTTATTTATATGAGGTGCGCTCAGAACCGAGGGGGCCGCAGCTGTTTGTCAGTCGCACCATGTCTGAATTCCTGATTGAGTTATTCAAGCTTGAGGTGCCGGAAGTGGGCCAGGGGCTGATCGAAATACGGGGGGCATCTCGCGACCCGGGCCTGCGGGCAAAAATTGCGGTAAAATCCAATGATCCAAGAATTGATCCAATTGGAGCATGTGTGGGTATGCGCGGGTCACGTGTGCAAACAGTTTCCAATGAATTGTCCAGTGAGCGCGTTGACATCATTTTATGGGACGAGAATGCTGCCCAGTTTGTAATCAATGCAATGTCGCCTGCCGAGGTTGTATCCATTGTTGTCGATGAAGAATCCTCAAGCATGGATATTGCCGTGAGTGATGAACAATTATCACAGGCAATAGGTCGAGGGGGACAGAATGTGAAGTTGGCCAGTGAACTGACTGGCTGGACTCTGAATGCCATGAGCGAGTCCCAGGCGGAAGAAAAGTCTGAAGGCGAGCATGAGGTAGTGCAAAAACTGTTTATGGAGCAACTCGATGTCGACGAGGAAGTAGCCGTTATCCTCGCCCAGGAAGGTTTTTCCTCAATTGACGAGATTGCCTATGTGCCGGCAAGTGAGTTGCTGGAAATTGAGGAATTTGATGAAGCCATAGTAGAGGAACTACGAGGTCGGGCACGCGATGTGCTTCTGACCCGGGCCATAGTCAATGAAGAGCAGATCGGGGACAGTACACCCGAACAGGAACTGCTGGATCTGGAAGGGATGACAGAAGATCTGGCATATGTACTGGCAGGCAAGAAAATTACCACTCTTGATGATTTGGCCGAGTTGGCAGTTGATGAGCTTGTTGAAATCAAGGAGATGAGTAATGAGAATGCGGGCGAGCTTATTATGGCCGCCAGGGCGCATTGGTTTGAAGAAGATCAGCAAGGTTAATAACCGGAGCAAAACCAGATGTCAGATGTAACAGTCAAGCAGTTTGCTGAAGTCGTTGGAGTACCAGCAGAAAAAATGCTGGCCCAACTGGGTGAAGCAGGATTGAATTTCTCCAATGATACTGACTTGATAACAGATCGGCAGAAGATGCAATTGCTGGATCATCTGCGTCTCAGTCATGGGAAAAATATGGGTGCTGACGGGGAAGGACCGCGCAAGATTACATTACGAAGAAAGACTCAAAGTGAATTGCGTGTAACAGGTACGCATGGCAAGAGCAAGACAGTTAATGTAGAAGTACGCAAGAAGCGCACATACGTCAAACGTTCGGATATCCTCGAGGAGGAAGAGCGCAAGAAAAAGGAAGAAGCCGAACTTAAAGCGCAGGAAGAGGCCAGGTTAAAGGCAGAAGAAGAAGCCAAAGAAAAAGAGAAGGAAGAGTTCAGGCAACAGGAAGAAGCGCAGGCGAAACTCAAGGCCAAAGAAGAAGAGGTACGCAAAAAAGCAGAAGAAGAGGCATTGCTGCGTCAGGAGATGGAAAAGGCCAGGGAAAACGCCATGAAAGCCGAAGAAGCGGGTGGCAAGGGTGACAAAAAGCCTGAGAAAAAAGGTAAGCGCAAGGATGACAAGTCGACACGTTACGGCCGCCAGGAATTACATGTGTCGCTTAATAAAAGTGGTCGGCGCAAGAAAAAACCCAAGAACAGGAATGTAACGGTCTCATCAAGTCAGGAGCATGGTTTTGAAAGGCCGGTGGCGCCCATTGTTCATGAAGTTAATATTCCCGAATCGATTACAGTTGCCGAGCTTGCACAAAAAATGACGGTCAAGGCGGCAGAAGTGATCAAGGTCATGATGAATCTGGGTAGTATGGTTACGATAAATCAGGTTCTGGACCAGGAGACAGCCACCGTAGTCGTTGAGGAAATGGGCCATACAGTCAAGCTGATCAGTGATGATGCCATTGAAGAACAACTTATAACAGTTGAAGAATCCGATGCCCCGCTTGAGCCGCGTGCACCCGTTGTGACGATTATGGGCCATGTGGACCACGGCAAGACATCCTTGCTGGATTATATCAGAAATAGCCGTGTTGCCTCTGGTGAGGCAGGCGGAATAACACAACACATCGGTGCTTACCACGTTGATACAGATAAAGGCATGATCACTTTTCTGGACACGCCGGGTCATGCCGCATTTACGGCAATGCGTGCACGCGGCGCCAAATCAACCGACATTGTTATCATTGTAGTTGCGGCCGATGACGGCGTTATGCCACAGACAAAAGAAGCCATCCAGCATGCCCGTGCAGGTGGTGTCCCTATTATTATTGCCATAAACAAGATTGACAAGGAAGAGGCACAACCTGATAGAGTAAAACAGGAGTTATCACAGGAAGATGTGATGCCGGAAGACTGGGGTGGCGACGTCATGTTTATTAATGTTTCAGCGCATACCGGTGAAGGTGTTGACAGTTTGCTTGAAGCCATATTATTGCAGTCAGAGGTTCTGGAACTGAAGGCCCCTGTCGATGCCGGCGCAAAGGGCGTTGTTATTGAGTCCAGACTCGACAAGGGTCGCGGCCCGGTTGCAACAGTCCTGGTGCAGCAAGGAACCTTGCGTAAAGGCGATGTACTGGTTGCAGGTAATGAGTATGGGCGAATTCGGGCAATACTGAATGAAGACGGGAAACCGGTAGACTCGGCAGGTCCTTCCATACCAGTTGAGGTACTCGGCCTTTCGGGCCCCCCCAATGCAGGTGACGAGGCCGTTGCCATCAAGGATGAGCGTAAGGCGCGTGAGGTTGCCAGCCTCAGGCAAATCAGAACACGTGAAACCAAGCTGGCTAATCAGCAAAAGGCCAAGCTGGAAAACATGTTTACAAACATGGAGAGCGGAAAAGTCAGCACGCTCAATGTTCTGATCAAGGCAGATGTTCAAGGCTCGGTTGAGGCAATTACGGGTTCATTATTAAAACTTTCTACTGATGAAGTTAAAGTCAACATTGTTGCCACCGGAGTGGGTGGTATCAATGAGTCGGATATCAACCTTGCAATGGCATCGGGTGCTGTTGTCTTCGGTTTCAATGTACGTGCAGATGTTTCATCCAAACGAATGATAGAGGAAGAGGGGATCGACCTTCATTACTTTAGCGTTATTTATGATCTGATTGATGAGGTCAAGGCAGCCCTGACAGGAATGCTGGCACCGGAATTCAAGGAAGACATCATTGGTCTTGCAGAAGTTCGTGACGTGTTCAGTTCATCTTCATTGGGTGCAATAGCCGGCTGTCTGGTCATCGATGGTGTGGTGAAGCGTAATAGCCCGATACGCGTATTACGTGATGACATTGTAATTTATGAAGGCGAGCTGGAATCACTCAGACGATTCAAGGATGAGGCCAATGAAGTTAAATCAGGTGTCGAATGTGGTATTGGTGTCAAGAATTACAATGACATCAAATCAGGAGACCAGATCGAGGTCTTTGAACGGGTACAGGTCAAGCGTGAACTGTAACCTGCAAAACGTATCTGATTCACGTAACACCTGAACAGAGATAATAATTTCCGGTACAGGATATGCCAAAAGATTTCAGTCGAACCCGCAGAATTGGTCTGCAAATTCAACGTGACCTTGCCGACCTGATCCGCACTCAGCTAAAGGACCCAAGGGTTGGCATGATATCGGTTAATGCCGTAAAGGTTTCGCGTGATCTTTCTCATGCGAAGGTATATATCACTACACTGGACGATGGCAAGAGGGAATCGACCTTGTCTGTGCTGTCGGGTGCAGCCGGTTTTTTGCAGCATGAACTGGCGCAAAGACTGTCAATTCGTCATATACCACACCTGCATTTTGTCTATGACGATTCTATAGAGAATGGATCCAGATTAACAAGCCTGATAGAGGATGCCGTGTCTGCGGACAGGAGAAATCATCAAGCTGATGAATAGGTGACAAGCTAAAAGTTATGGCGCACAGACGTAAACGGGGACGCCCGGTAAACGGTGTTCTCCTGCTGGATAAACCACCGGGTTTAAGTTCCAATCAGGCCTTGCAAAGGGTCAAGAAAATATTCTTTGCCCAGAAAGCGGGGCATACCGGCAGCCTGGACCCACTGGCTACCGGTATGCTGCCCATCTGTTTTGGTGAGGCAACCAAGATATCCAATTTCCTGCTCACAGCTGATAAGCGTTATCAATTGGTTGGTCGCCTGGGGGTGACCACCAATACCGGTGATGCCGAAGGTGAGGTGACCAGTGAATCCGGGGTACCCGGACTGGATGAAAGGATGATCATGGAGGTCTTGCAGGGGTTCACGGGGACCATTGAGCAAATTCCCCCGATGTTTTCTGCCTTAAAACACCAAGGTGAGCGCCTGTATAACCTGGCCCGGCAGGGTATTGAAGTTGTCAGGGAGCCCCGCACGATTCATATTCATGAGCTTGTCCTGATAGCTTACAAGGATGGGCTGCTGGAGCTGGACGTTAAATGTTCAAAGGGAACATATATACGTACCCTGGTTGAGGATATCGGTCAGAAACTCGGTTGTGGGGCCCATGTGGTCGAGCTGCGGCGGTTAACCGTTGGGCCATTTCAGGACTCAGGGAAGATGGTTAAGCTGGATCAACTTGAAGCGATGCTGGCAGAGAATAAACATCAGCTCGATGATTTGCTGCTACCCATCGATTCCGCGCTGATGGACTGGCCAGATGTCCAGCTCAATGCCGACATGGCTTATTACCTGTTGCAGGGACAGCCCGTGCAGGTGCCCAGGGCACCGACCCGGGGATGGGTGCGGCTTTATAATTCAGAGAAGCAGCAGTTCATCGGCGTAGGCCAGATCTCTGACGATGGCAAGGTTGCACCAAAGCGCCTGTTTCATACATAAATATTGCCTTAAGAGAAGCGCATAACCTCTTGAAAAATATCTTTAAAAGAAATCTGTTCATTATGAATGGTTGCATACGCAAGGCGCCTGGCCGGGTGGCCTGGACAGGTCAGAATCACCAATCTGGATAAGCCCGGGGAAGGGGATCGTATCAAGTCGATGATCAAGCTAACTTATTTATCTGATTGGTATTTTTTTGCCAATAGTGCTTGTTACTTGGGTGCCCCAAAGGTAAAATACGCCGCTTGATGTAAGTGGCTTTAGAAGATCTATCAGGAGAATATGTATGTTGAGTGCACAAGAGAAATCGAGTGTCGTAGAAGGCTACCGGCTTTCCAGTAATGATACTGGTTCCCCGGAAGTCCAGGTTGCCTTGTTGACAAGCAATATTAATAAACTGACGACCCATTTTAATGATCATAAACACGATCATCATTCACGTCGTGGCTTATTGCGCATGATTAACCAGCGTCGTAAATTGCTGGATTATGTCAAGAAAAAAGATGAGGCGCGCTATCAGGACCTGATTAAACGTCTGGGTCTACGTCGATAATCAAATAAATTAAATAATCGGTATCCGGAGAGCCGGATACAAGTGAAGGAATAATCTGTGACACCTATAAAAAAAGAATTTCAGTATGGTAAACATACTGTCGTATTGGAAACCAGTGAAATAGCCAGGCAGGCCTCCGCTGCGGTGATGGTTAACATGGACGATACCGTCGTCCTCGTAACAGTGGTTGGTCAGAAAGAGGCCATGCCCGATCGTGATTTCTTTCCGCTAACTGTGAATTACCAGGAAAAGACCTATGCAGCCGGTAAAATTCCCGGTGGTTTTTTCCGCAGGGAGGGTCGTCCGAGTGAAGCGGAAACACTGACATCAAGACTGATAGATCGTCCGCTTCGCCCCTTGTTTCCAAAAGGTTATAAAAACGAAGTTCAGGTTATTTGTACCGTCATGTCGTTAAACAAGGAAGTGGAAACAGAGGTGCCGTCCCTGATTGGTGCCTCTGCTGCCATGGCTATCTCAGGCCTGCCATTCAATGGGCCGCTGGGCGCTGCCCGTGTAGGATATGTCGATGGGGAATACATTCTGAACCCGACCCGGACCGAGATGGAAACATCTGAACTGGATCTGATGGTAGCAGGAACAGAAACTGCTATCCTGATGGTCGAGTCTGAAGCCAAAGGGTTATCAGAAGAAGTCATGCTGGGTTCCGTCCTGTATGGTCAGGAACAAATGCAAACCGCAATTAAAGCCATTGGCGAGTTCGCCACAGAAGTGGGAGTAACCCCGGCGGCCTGGGAGGCACCCGCAAGCAACGAGGGGCTGGAGCAGGCGACTGCCGATGCATGTCAGTCCGACCTTGATGGTGCCTACCAGATTTCTGAAAAGATGGCACGCTACGACAGGGTCAACGAGATTCGCAGCTCGGTTGTCGAAAAACTGGTTAGCGATGCAGAAGACTCTCCTGCAGAGGCCGATGTCATCGGTGCATTTGGCAAACTCGAAAAGAAAATTGTTCGTGATCGCATTATTGAAGGCAAACCAAGAATCGATGGTCGCGATACCAAAACCGTTCGCAAGATCGCAGTACGCACCGGTGTCCTTCCAAGGGCGCATGGATCGGCGTTGTTCACACGTGGTGAAACACAGGCCATTGTCGTAACAACGCTGGGTACAACAAAAGATGCACAGATTGTTGATGCCCTGACCGGTACTTATCGTTCAAGCTTCATGCTGCATTATAACTTTCCCCCTTACTGTGTCGGTGAAACCGGTTTCGTAGGAAGCCCCAAGCGTCGTGAAATAGGTCATGGACGCCTGGCCAAGCGTGGTATACAGGCAGTGATGCCTGCGATGGAAGATTTCCCCTATGCCATTCGTGTGGTCTCTGAAATCACCGAATCCAATGGTTCCAGTTCCATGGCATCGGTATGTGGAACCAGCCTGTCACTGATGGACGCCGGCGTGCCGATCAAGGCGCCTGTAGCCGGTGTTGCCATGGGCCTGATCAAGGAAGGTGACAAGTTTGCCGTCCTCACCGATATTCTGGGTGACGAAGATCACCTGGGCGATATGGACTTCAAGGTGGCCGGAACCCGTGATGGTATTAATGCATTGCAGATGGATATCAAGATCCAGGGCATAACACGGGAAATCATGGAGCAGGCGCTGGAACAGGCCAAAGAGGGACGGCTGCATATTCTGGATGAGATGGGCAAGGTTATCGATACTCACCGTGAAGAAATGTCGGCCTATGCACCGCGTATCGTTACATTCAGTATTAACCCGGACAAGATCCGTGATGTCATCGGTAAGGGTGGCGCAACCATACGCCAGATCACCGAGGAAACGGGTGCAACCATTGATATCACAGACGATGGAGTCATCAAGGTGGCCTGTGTCGATGAAGCCGCCGGTATAGAAGCCCGTGCACGCATTGAACTGATAACGGCCGATGTCGAGGTAGGCAAAATCTACGAAGGCAAGGTTGCCAAGCTGATGGACTTCGGGGCCTTTGTTAACATCCTGCCAGGCAAGGACGGGCTGGTACACATCTCACAGATCTGTGAAGAACGTGTCGAAAAGGTCAGCGACAAGCTGTCAGAGGGTGATGTGATCAAGGTCAAGGTACTAGAAGTGGACAAGCAGGGTCGCATTCGCCTTAGTATGAAGGCCGTGTAAAGCCCCGAAGTCATATTTTGTAACATCCGCAAAACCCTGTACGTGAAATCACTACCGGGTTTTGTTTTTTCTGGAAGATGTTAACTGGAAAAGTGACATTATTCAGGTTCCTTCTTCCTAGGCTCTCATTTAAGGAGGGGCAGGGGGTAGTGGCCAATTAGCCGAAGTCCCTGTCATTCCCGGGCAGCTGGTTATTGCGAAGTTCTGTAAAATTACCTGGAAAAAATATGCGAACAAAATACCGGGATATAAAACCTTTTGTTACCAAGGATGGTTCCACCGTCCGGGAATTGATGCACCCGCTGCATCATGGAAATAAAAATCAGAGCCTGGCCGAGGCCATCATTCCTGCCGGTTCAAAAACCGGACTCCATTTACATCGCTCATCAGAAGAAATCTATTATGTGATATCCGGGCAAGGTATCATAACCCTGGGCATGAAAACCTTTCATATTGAACCGGGAGATACTGTCCTGATTCCCCCATTGAATGCCCACAGTGTTGAAAACACCGTTTCTGAAGACCTGCATATCCTGTGTGCCTGCTCACCGGCCTATTCAGATGATGATACAGAGTTGCTGGACTGCTAGAATCATACCTGGAAGGTACTCCCGCAATCTACATTATTACCGATATCCGGATTCATTCCTGCATAATGCAGGCATCCGCTTCGGCTCGAAACCTGCCAAGCACAGAAAGAATAAACTCAAAACAGTACGTAAGAAGACCCCATACGCGAACTGACATTGGCGATTGTCCCCCGTGCCTTGATGACACTGTTTTTGACTGACTGGATGACACGCTGCGCGCCAACACAATTTGTATCAAATACCTTCATCATGTCTTCCGGCCTGATCTTGTCCAGCGATTGACCCGCGGCCTTGACAGGCCCGTATAGCCCGGCGTTATTGATAACCAGACCAAGCCTGTCTGGCAGTTGTTCAAGTTCGGTAGTTTCCGGATAATGGCATACGTCTCATTTCAGGCATGTTAATCCAGATGATGCCAGGTCAGTCAGCCCGCCCTCATCTGACCGGTAACATGCCCAGACATGGTCACCGCGCAACAGATATTATCGGCAAAAGTCCAGTCCCAGACCCCGGTTGGCACCCGTAATAAGTATATTCATATTGATATTCCTGTAACGTAGCTGTCTGATTATTGATCTGGTCGTGTTCGGTACAGTAGTATTGAAACAAATCAGGTTAAGCCTGTCACGCCAGAAGTATTATAAGCAGGTATCGGTATGATAAACATCAGCACCATTGATCACGTCAACCCCATGGTAAGTTCACTATTCGCATCGATGGAATACTACAGCCGGGTTTTTAACCTGAAATTCAGCGTAAGAGAAGATACATCCAGCAGCGATCGCCTGGCATGGTATCAGGGTGACAGACCAGGCATGATCTGACAATGCAGCGGCCTGTCATTGCGAGCCCATGATACACGGGTGAAGCAATTGGCAACTGGATTCATATCACAGTTTTTGGATACAGAGAACCTGATGAATCAGTCACAACTATATCCTTATATTACCATATATCAAATACAGTGAGGGGGTCTTTCTGTATTTGTCAGATGTAATTATATGAAGTTATCTAATTATCTGCTTGATATTACAAAACAAAGATGGCACCTTGGGATACAGATATAAACGACATAGGCAGACATCTACCTAAATCAGAATTACAACTTTCTGCCAAATAAACTGTTGAACAAATACGCTAACGCGTAGGAAGAAACATTAACGCAAGGATTAAGCGACATGAGATATAAAGATAATAATATTATTCAAAAGATATT
>DRJK01000126.1 GCA_011052215.1 Gammaproteobacteria bacterium | reverse complement strand
CCTGCTCACCAGGCGATCCAGAAACAACATGCCATTCAAATGGTCGATTTCGTGTTGTACCGCCCTGGCCTCATAGCCTTCGCATTCATACTCAACTGTTTCCCCGCTGATATTCATTGCATGCAGACTGATATGCTCTGCGCGAATAACATTACCGGTATAGTCTGGCACCGACATACAACCCTCCCTGCCGACCGCTACGCCCTCCCATTGACTTAATTCGGGATTGATCAGAATCATGCAGCCGTGATTGGGGGTTTTGGGCCGTCCCGACACATCGACAATAACGATCCTGTTGAAAACATTTACCTGCGGCGCTGCGATGCCAACACCACCCGGACCTGCACGCATGGTTTCTTCCAGATCACTGATAAATGAGCGTAGTTCATCGGTCACATCGACAATTGCATCAGACCCCCGTTTGAGCCGGGGATCGGGGTATTTCAGGATTTCAAGAATGGCCATCCGGGTTTACGCTGTTCAGCCAATCAGGGTATCTATCTCATCGATACGCGCATCGATACCGTTGTTCGTAACGATATCGAGGACCGAGCGCAGGGGCGCAATACCCTCGCCTGCATTCCCTTCGATAACCATGATATAGACAGGATTCTCCTTCGTACCACCGACGTCGGTTTCAAGATCGGTGATATTCAGGCCCGCTTCGGTCAGCGCACCAACAACCTGCGATACAATCCCGGCACGGTCGGCACCGTTCACATGAATACGCACATCAGGCACATGGTGTTCATGTAATCTGCCTTTTATCTTATCAATATGGGCATGCAAACCCAGGGAATCAACAACCGGCTCAATCAGGCTGTCCAGCTCATGCTTCGCACCGCTGGCTTGCACCATCATCATGATGGAAAAATTACCACCCAGACGCATCATGGATGCCTCACCCAGATTACAACCACCTTCATACAAGGCATGGGTTAAACTGGCCACGATACCTGCCCTGTCCTCACCAACGACTGTCAACATATACCAGTGATCCATCGTATTCTCCCCTTCCCCGGTTTGTGTAGTATTTAATGCAGGCTGGAATGTGCCATATAAATCGTAACAATACCTGAAACAATCAGGATCAGTTGTTTGAGTGTATCGCTTAACCGCGTGCGTTTATGCAGGTTCGGCAATAAATCCGCCATGGCGATATAGATAAAACTGGATGCGGCAATTGCCAGCACGGTCGGAATAATACTGCTGAGATCCTGCAACCATGCATAGGCCAGTATGGCACCGACCAGTGTCGTCAGGCTGGAAAGAATATTCAGCAATAAAGCCTTCGTGCGACTCAGGCCCGAATGCAGCAGAATAGCAAAATCGCCCACCTCCTGTGGTATCTCGTGGGTCGCAACTGCAATACTGGTCACGATACCCAGGTGAATATCGGTCAGGAAGGCCGCAGCGATCAGGATGCCATCAACAAAATTATGCAGTCCGTCACCAATCAATATCATCGAAATAGTTGAATGCTGACTCCCCTGTTCGAAGGCCTCATGGTGAGTATGTGCCTCACAATGATCTGAATGACAGTGACGCCACAGAACCATTTTCTCCAGCACAAAAAAAACAAGTATGCCAATCAGAACTGTCAGGCCAATCTGGTGAAAATCCTTTGCACCGTTATCTGCCATGGCATGAGGTAACAGTGCCAGAAAGGCGGCACCCAGCAAGGCACCAATCGCAAAGCTCACGGCATGCGGCAGGGCCCGGTTCCTTGAGGCTTCCGGGATGAGCAAAAATGCCGATGCGGCAATCACGCTGAGTACACCACCCAGCAGACTGAAAATAATTATCCAGTAGAGTATATCCATATTGTTGTTATTCTCGATTCATATATAAAAAAACTATAACCTATACGATCATTGAAAAACATCACTGTTGTGCCGTTACCCATGGCGAATGTAGTTGAAACGTAAGCGGCAAGTGCGTTTCGGGCCAAGCCGCAATCCGGACATGAAACCGGCAAGCCTGATCAAGACACGTAAAACATGCCATCCATGGCGGCTCGGCTGCCGCATCCGTGCGGCAGACGGTCTTGATCAGGCTTGCCGGTTTCATGTCTTCACATTGTTATGTGCTTCATAAAGTTAACGGGACATTAGCAGTGGAAACACATATCTATTCTATCCAGATCAACGAGGCCATTCGACCGGTCTGGCCATCGCGTCGATAGGAAAAAAATCGTTCCTGATCAGAATGTGTGCAATACCCTCCACCATAGACACGACTGACCCCGGACAATTTTAATCGTTGTCGGGCAAGCTGGTACAGATCGGCCTGATATTTATTTTCTGTGGTCTTTTTAAAGGCTTTGCCCGCCATCGGGTCTTTTTTCATGAAGGCCGCTTTGACTTCCTCGCCTACCTCGAATCTTTCGGGACCGATGGCAGGCCCCAGCCAGACGGTCAGATCATCGGCCGCACAGCGGAATTTCTTCAGCCCGGACTCCAGTACGCCATTGGCCAGACCGCGCCAGCCTGCATGGATGGCAGCAACCTCGGTGCCCTGTCTGCTGGTGATCAAAACCGGCAGGCAATCAGCCGTCTGTACGGCACAAACCTTGCCCGGCACACGGGTATAACTTCCATCCGCGACCGAATTCATTGCCGGCTTGTCCCCGTCAATTGTGATAACACCAATCCCGTGAACCTGTTTCAGCCAGACCGGCTCATCCGGAAGTCGCAAACTCTCAGTCAGGTTCCGGCGGTTCTGCCTGACATGATCCGGATCGTCGCCGACATGATCGGCAAGGTTCCAGCTCGACCAGGGGGCCTGGCTATAGCCACCGGTGCGAAGGGTCGTGCAGGCCATTACCCCGATCGGGGCCGGCCAGCCGGGTTTGATTATCGGCTTCATTCTTATGGTGTCAGTGCGGCCATTTCACACCCCGGCATTTTCCAGATCTGTCGATAATACCGAAATCAGGGTTTGCATATCCCCGGGCAAGTCCGTTGACCACTGAGTCATCTGCCCCGTTTCCGGGTGGGGTACAGCCAGTTGTATCGCATGCAGTGCCTGGCGGGGAAAACACCGCAGTGCCTCCTGCAATTCGTGTGTCGCACCCTTTGGCAGGCGCATGCGCCCGCCATACACCGGGTCTCCAACAATTGGATAGCGGCGGTGCGCCATGTGTACCCGTATCTGGTGTGTCCGGCCTGTCTCGAGCTGTACCCTTACATGGGTATGCAATCGAAAACGCCTCTGTACCCGATAATGCGTGACCGCAGATTTACCGCCTTCGACAACCGCCATTCGCTTGCGATCGACGGGGTGCCTGCCGATGGGTGCGTCAATCGTCCCACCTGCCGTCATCACGCCATGGATAATGGCCTCATACTCTCTTTTAATTGCCCGTTCCTGCATGGCATCGACCAGAAAATGATGTGCCGCCAATGTTTTTGCCACCACCATCAACCCGGTTGTATTTTTATCCAGCCGGTGAATAATCCCTGCCCGTGGAACAGCCGACAGGCCGGCGCAATGATGTAACAGGGCATTGAGCAATGTGCCATCTGCATTACCTGCGCCCGGGTGAACAACCAGCCCTGCCGGTTTGTTTAAAACCAGAAGGGAATCATCCTCGAAGACAATATCAAGGTCGATCGCCTGCGGTTCGCTGACCGGGTTCAGATCATCCAGGGTGACATTGATGCTGACCGCTTCCCCCCCTGTCACCCGCTCCTTGGGCTTGCGGGCCCGGTTATCCAGCAGGATTTCCCCTGATTTGATCCACAGTTGCAACCTGGCGCGGGAAAAATCCGGAAAAATCCGGGCAATGGCCTGGTCAACACGTAACCCCGACAACTCTTCCGGGATGGTTCCCTGTAACTGGATTTTTTGCATATGACTTTATTTACCCCTGTCTGATATGAATTATGAAGGCAAACGGGCCAGTTCAAGCATGATTTTGTTGATATTTTTTTGACACATGCAGTTAAAATCAACTATAACTTCACTGTACATGATGATAGTTCCTGTAAAACAACGGCATTAATCTGTCATAATATACTGAAAATTAAAAGAATATTGCCTATGCATCGGAGGTACTTTACCTCGGGCAATCTCTCCAGTAACCTTACGTGCCTATGCGTATAACGACTTTAATCTATTTGATCATATTCAGCCTTTTTCTGCATGGCTGCTCTTTCATAAAAAACGATGATGATGAAACCAAAGGTTGGTCTGCCCGTAAAATATATTCAGAAGCGAAAAAAAACCTCAATAGCGGTGAGTATGAAACCGCAATTAAATATTACGAGGTACTCGAATCCCGCTATCCGTTCGGGCGTTTCGCCCAACAAGGTCAGATAGAAATTGCCTATGCCTATTTTAAATTTGATGAGCCTGAATCGGCCATCGCCGCTGCTAACCGGTTTATCAAACTGCACCCCAATCATCCCCATGTCGATTATGCCTATTACCTGAAGGGACTGATTTACTTCAGTCGTGATATCGGATTTCTGGCCAGACTGTTCCAGCAGGACAACTCCACACGTGACTCATCATCCAGCAAGCAGGCATTTAATGAATTTTCGACATTAATCAGGAAGTTCCCGAAAAGCCGATACGCCCCGGAAACCAGATTAAGGGCGCTCTATCTCAGAAACAGTCTGGCGCGATACGAAGTTCATGCAGCGCGTTATTACATGCAACGTGGTGCATACATTGCAGCAGTTAACCGTTGCAAGTATGTGCTTGAAAACTATGCCCGGGCTTCATCTGTACCGGATGCACTGAATATTATGTCAAGGGCCTATGAGAAACTGAAGCTGACGAAGTTGGCTGCCGATTCCCGTCGTGTACTGAATCTGTCTTACCCGGGCTATAAGAAACAGTCTCACAAGTCCTGGTGGAATCCGTTCTAAAAACCTGTATTGTTTATCCTGACGCCTTTTTTTCTGTAGGAGCGGCCCATGGCCGCTCCTGCCTGGTTCCCTGCTCCTTTAAATCGCATCACGATCTGTTTCACCCGTGCGAATACGAATTATTTTTTCAATCGCAGTCACAAAAATCTTGCCATCACCGATTTTACCGGTGCGGGCGGCATTGGTAACCACTTCGAGACAACGATCCATATCATCTTCACTGACCACGATCTCTATTTTTACCTTGGGCAGGAAGTCGACAACGTATTCAGCACCACGATATAACTCGGTATGCCCTTTTTGCCTGCCAAACCCTTTTACCTCGGTCGCCGTCATTCCTGTGATACCGATCTCTGACAGAGACTCGCGTACGTCATCCAGCTTGAAAGGTTTGATAATGGCTTCGATTTTTTTCATTTTTATAGCTCCTCCTGACAGTTAGTCCACATATTTCATTATGATTAATACACCAGATATTTGTAGACGATACCGCAACCCATCGGGATTGAAAAGTCCTGTTTATTCGATTTTGCACTATTTACTGATCTGGCAACCCGGTATAGACGGATTCAGCGTTTCTGTGGTGTTTTGCGATCAGGTGCTGATCGCCCAAAACCGGATGTAATCGGGTATCGCCGGTCACGACCAAAGGCCTTGCGGGTAATGCGCACCCCCGGGGGGGCCTGTCGGCGTTTATATTCATTTTGATCAACCATTTTTATCGTCTTCAGTACTACTTCCGGGTCAAACCCGGCCTTGATAATATCCGGGGCACATTCATCCTGCTCAATATAGCGTTCAAGAATGGCATCCAGGACATCATAGGGTGGCAGGCTGTCCTCGTCTTTCTGGTCTGGCGCCAGTTCGGCCGATGGCGGCCGGTCGATAACCCGTTCAGGGATGACTTGCTGCTGGCCATTTCTGTAACGGGACAATTTGTAGACCAGTGTCTTGGGAACATCCTTCAACACACAAAAACCACCCACCATGTCTCCATACAGTGTCGAGTAACCCACCGCCATTTCACTTTTATTGCCGGTAGACAACACCATTTTGCCCTTTTTGTTCGAGATCGCCATCAGCATGACTCCCCGGCAGCGTGCCTGGATATTTTCCTCTGTTGTATCGGCGACCTTGTCTGCAAACTCATGACTCAGGCTTTCCAGAAAGGCATTAAACACGGGTTCAATCGGTATCACCTGGAATTCCACACCCAGCTTTTGCGTCTCTTCCCTGGCGTCTTCAATACTCATGGCGGCGGTATAGCGTGACGGCATGGATACCGCCTCCACCCTGTCGGCCCCCAGGGCATCCACGGCAACGGCCAGTGTCAAGGCAGAATCGATACCCCCGGAAAGACCGATAACCGCACCCTCAAACCCGTTTTTATTGATATAGTCGCGCACACCCAGCACCAGTGCCTGATAGGCACTCTGGATATCTTCCATAACCGGTGTACAGTGACCCTGCTGTACCTTGATCTGCCCATCAAACAACCGGCAATCAAGATAATACAGGCCCTGCTCAAAGGCCGGCGAACGCTGCACCACCCTTGACTGCTGATTGACGATAAATGATCCACCATCAAAAATAAGCTCATCCTGCCCCCCTACCAGGTTGACATAGGCGACCGGGATTCCGGTCTCACTGACCCGTTGTTGCAGCACTTGCTCACGCTCATGGGCCTTACCCAAATGAAAAGGGGATGCATTCAGGTTGATGACCATTCCGGCACCGGCCTTGTACGCCTGATCCATCGGGCCGGGCTGCCAGATATCCTCACAGATCGTGATGCCCAGACTGAAACCATTCATGTCGACAACACAGGGTTTGTCACCGGCATTAAAATATCTTTTTTCGTCGAATACGCTGTAATTCGGCAGGCACTGCTTTTTGTACTCTGCCTCAACCTTTCCGCCTCTGATCGTGCCCGCCATGTTAAACACTACATCGTCGACCATTCTCGGGTATCCGAGGACAATGGCGATGTCCTGAACCGCTGTACAGATATTCTGCAGTGCCGTTTCGATACGATGATAAAGCCCCGGCCTCAACAACAGGTCTTCAGGTGGGTACCCCGTCAGGGCAAGTTCGGGGAAAACAGCCAGGTCGGCCCCGGCCTCTTTTGCCCGATGGGCATAATCAATAATTTTATCGGCATTGCCTTCGATATCACCCACCAGCAGATTGATCTGCGCCATGGCAATACGAAGCTGCGACAGATGGCCCATGAACGAGGCTTACAGGTTTGCAAGCAAGTCGGACATGCACTCACCGATCGCGGCAGGGGAATGTGTCGTGGCAACGCCGGCGGCCTCCAGCGCGGCAAATTTTTCATCGGCCGTTCCCTTGCCGCCCGCTATAATGGCGCCGGCATGTCCCATGCGTTTACCTGGCGGCGCCGTTACCCCGGCGATATAGGCAACAACCGGTTTACTGACGCTGGCCTTGATGTATTCTGCGGCGGCCTCTTCATCATTTCCCCCGATCTCGCCCACCATGACGATGCCTTCTGTCTGTTCATCGGCCTCGAACAGTTCAAGGCAATCGATAAAATCCATGCCGTGAATGGGATCGCCTCCGATGCCAATACAGGTACTCTGCCCCAGCCCGGTCACCGTTGTCTGGTGAACGGCTTCATAGGTCAGGGTGCCTGAACGCGAAACGATGCCAATTTTACCGGGCTGATGAATGCTGCCCGGCATGATGCCGATCTTGCATTCTCCCGGTGTGATCAGGCCGGGACAATTCGGACCGATTAGCCGGACATCAATATTTTTCAATACCGCCTTGACCTTGATCATGTCCTGCACCGGAATACCTTCTGTTATGCAGGCGATCACCTTGATGCCGGCATCGGCCGCTTCCAGTATGGCGTCCATGGCGAACGGGGCCGGCACATAGATCATGGTCGCATCCGCGCCGGTTTCATTCACTGCGTCATGGACGGTATTGAATACCGGCAGGTCGAGGTGACGCTGCCCGCCTTTACCCGGCGTTACGCCACCGACCATCCGCGTACCATAGGCAATGGCCTGTTCGGAATGGAAGGTACCCTGCTTGCCGGTGAACCCCTGACAGATCACGCGTGTATCTTTATTGATAAGAATACCCATATTTTTCCTTAAGGTGATGTCTGTGCGGCCGCAACAACCCGGGTCGCCGCTTCGGTAAAATCGGTGGCACTGTGGATGTCCAGTCTGCTGGAATCGAGTATCGCCCGCCCCTGATCCACATTGGTACCCTGCAGGCGAACAACAACGGGGACTCGGGTGCCGACCTCCCTGACGGCCGCGACGATGCCTTCGGCAATCAGGTCGCAACGAACAATGCCGCCGAATATATTGACCAGGATGGCCTTTACGTTGCCATCGGATAAAACAATCTTGAACGCCTCGGCTACACGTTCTTTTGTCACGCCACCACCGACATCCAGAAAATTGGCAGGCTGCCCACCCTGTAATTTGATCAGGTCCATCGTGGCCATCGCCAGTCCGGCACCATTGACCATGCAGCCGATGTTTCCATCCAGCGTGATATAGTTCAGCTCAAACTGGCTGGCCTGCAACTCTTTCTGGTCTTCCTGCGATTCATCGTGCATCTCAGCCAGGGCAGGCTGCCGGTACAAGGCGTTGTCATCCAGGTTGATCTTGGCATCCAGCGCCATCAGATCGCCTTCACGGGTGACAATCAGCGGGTTGATTTCAAGCAGGCTGGCATCCTTGTCCCGGAACAGCTGAAACAGGGATAACATCATTTTTGTGAATTCACGAACCTGATTCCCTTCCAGTTGCAAGCCGAAGGCCAGTTGCCTGCATTGATAGGCCTGCAGCCCTGCCGCCGGTTCAACCCTGACCTTGAGGATTTTTTCCGGCCGGGTGGCCGCGACCTCTTCGATATTCATGCCGCCTTCGGTCGAGGCCATAAAAACCAGTCGTTCGCTGGAACGATCCACCAGGATACCCAGATAAAGCTCGCGCGCTATGTCGGAGGCCTGTTCGATCAGCAACATATTCACTGGCAGCCCTTTTGAATCGGTCTGGGGCGTGACCAGTTGGCTACCCAGCAAGTTACCAACAGCCTCCCGGACCTGTTCGGGTTTGTCACAAAGTTTGACGCCACCGCCCTTGCCCCGACCGCCGGCATAGACCTGGGCCTTGACCACCCAGCGCTTTCCCCCCAGTCTGTCAACGGCCGTTACTGCCTCGGCTACCGAGCTGACGGCCTGACCCTGCGGAATACGGATACCGTACCCGGAAAAGAGTTGCTTCGACTGATATTCATGTAAATTCATCTGTATTCCCTTATGATCGCCTTCCAGATCAAGCCATTGTGGGCCAATTTGCCTGAACTGGCAAAGTCATTGTTATTCGCTTCCTGTCGGCGGGACGTCGAGCTTGCAGTTTTGCTCGCAACTATCCACACTATAATAAATTAATTCAAGCTTGTCTTACTTATGCGCCTTTTACTATTGATCATAGCCCTTGGACTGGGTATTGCGATTATCAAACACCTGCTGTCTGCCAAGGGAACCCCGCCTGCCCGGGAAAACCCGCCTACGGCCATGGTTCGTTGCCAGCAATGTGGTGTGCATATCCCGGAGGAAGAAGCCTTCCATGAAGATAAACTGTTTTTCTGTTCGGATGAACACCGCAGCCAGTATCGATCTTAAACGGATATGAATTACCTCAATATACAAGTCGTTTACCGGGGTATTTTATAGTGCCGGTGGCCGACAAAGACGCCCAGGCAGGACAGCCAGGGATCCAGACTCATACACCCGACTGGCGACCGCTGGCCTATTTCAACTATTACCGGCTGGTTTTATCCAGCCTGTTTGTCATCCTGTTTCTGTCCGGTCCCAGCCCCAGCATTCTGGGTTCGCACAATTCCACCCTGTTCATGGGGGGGGCGCTGTTTTACCTGACATTCAGCCTGTTCAGCGTTTACAGTATTTACAAAAAACAGATCCCGTTCTCACAACAGACCAGTCTGCAAATCGTTGTCGATATCCTTGTGCTGACATTGTTAATGCATGCCAGTGGCGGGCTGACAACCGGGCTGGGTATTCTGATGGTCATCACCATTGCCGGCAGCAGCATTATTCTGGCCGGCAAGCTGGCATTGCTGTTTGCTGCTATCGCCTCGATTGCGGTCCTGAGCGAACAGGTCTATGCCCAGCTCAGCCACAGCTTTGCCACCACGGCCTATACCCAGGCCGGGATTCTGGGTGCCACTTTTTTTACCACTGCGCTGTTGTCACATGTGCTGGCCGTCCGCATCCGGGCCACCGAGGAACTGGCAACACAGCGTGGACTGGACCTGGCCAACATGGAGCAGGTCAATGAATATATTATCCAGAATATGGAGTCAGGCATTATCGTCGTTGATGATGACCTCCATAGCCGCCTGGTCAATGAAGCGGCCTGGTACCTGCTGGGTATGCCTGCACTGAACGAACAACTGCCCCTGGAAAAACTGTCGGAAGAGCTGGCATCACAATTACAGGACTGGAAACGGGACCCGGAGAGTGAAATAAGGCCTTTCAGGCCCCATCCGGAGTCTGCCGATATCCTGCCACGCTTTACCCCGCTCGGTCGTAACCGGCAAAATGGCACCCTGATACTGCTTGAAGACTCGACCCACACCACCCAGCAGCTTCAACAAATGAAACTGGCCTCACTGGGCCGCCTGACCGCCAGTATCGCCCATGAAATTCGCAACCCGCTAGGTGCAATCAGTCATGCCGCCCAGTTATTGCAGGAATCAACCGATATCGCCGGTGCCGACCTGCGTCTGTCTGAAATTATCCAGAACCATTCGGCACGCATGAATACCATAGTCGAAAATATCCTGCAGCTTTCCAGGCGTGACAATTCACACCCCAAAATCATCGAACTCAAGGCGTGGACCGAAGATTTCATCAGCGAGTTCTGTGCAACGGAAACCCTGAAGCCGGAAAATATTAACATTGCCATCCAGCCCGAAAACACCATGATCCAGATGGATGCCAGTCACCTGCAACAGATCTTGTGGAACCTGTGTCAGAATGCGATTAAATACGGGAAAAAAGCCGACGAACCCGCTAAGATTACCTTGAGAGGGGGAATCACCGATGAATCCAGGGGGCCTTTTCTTGATATTATCGACTCCGGTGAAGGTGTTTCACCCGAGTTTGTTGACCAGATCTTCGAGCCCTTCTTCACAACCGACAACGAGGGAACAGGATTGGGACTCTATATCACCAAGGAGATGTGTGAATGCAACAAGGCACGCCTGAGCTATCATGTGATTCCTTCCGGCGGCAGTTGTTTTCGACTGTCTTTCTATGACCCCAGGCGGTTGAAATCATGACGGTACAACGTGCCCTGATAATTGATGATGAACCGGATATCCGTGAGCTTCTTGAGTTGACGCTCAACCGTATGAACATCGATACCGAGGCAGCCGCAGACCTCGCCGAGGCCCATGAACATCTCCATGCCAACAAATATGATTTATGCCTGACGGATATGCGTCTGCCGGACGGCAACGGCATAGAACTGGTCGAATTCATTCAACAGCATTATCCGAAACTCCCGGTTGCCGTCATCACGGCCTATGGCAGTGTGGAGTCGGCCGTGCAGGCACTGAAGGCAGGGGCATTCGATTTTGTATCCAAACCCGTTGACCTCGATGTGTTACGCAGGCTGGTGCAATCGGCGCTGAAGCTTTCCATCTCGTATAAAGGAAAAAATCTGCGCAGTCGGCATGAATTACTCGGCGACTCGGCGGTCATGCAAGGTATACGCGGCACCATTGTCAAACTGGCGCGCAGCCAGGCACCGATTTATATCAGTGGTGAGTCCGGCACCGGCAAGGAGATGGTTGCCAGGCTCATCCACAACAAGGGCCCACGCTCTGACCGTCCGTTTATACCCGTTAACTGTGGCGCCATCCCGTCCGAGCTGATGGAAAGTGAATTCTTCGGCCATAAAAAAGGCAGCTTCACCGGCGCCATCAATGACAAGGAAGGCCTGTTCCTGGCCGCCAGCGGCGGCACCCTGTTCCTCGATGAAATCGCTGAACTGCCCGTCACCATGCAGGTCAAACTGCTGCGTGCCATACAGGAAAAGGCCGTGCGTCCGGTAGGGGCCGAAAAGGAGGTGCCCGTTGATGTGCGCATACTCAGTGCCACCCACAAGGATCTGGACCGGCAGGTCAACGAAGGCCACTTCAGACAGGACCTGTACTACCGCATCCATGTTATTCAACTCGATGTCCCGCCATTGAGGGCGCGTGCGGAGGATATCCCGTTACTGGCAGACCATATACTGGACAAGATTACACAACTCCAGGGAGCAAAGCCGGTCAAACTGACAGATGATGCCCTCGGGGCCTTGCAGGGTTATTCCTTCCCCGGTAACGTGCGTGAACTGGAAAATATCCTGGAACGGGCAATGACACTCTGCGAGGATCAAACCATCCACATCACCGACCTGCATTTGCCCGAAATAACGGGGGACAGGCAGAAAGACAACCCACAGCTGGAGGAATACCTCGATGAGCAGGCCAAACAGGCCATTCTGAAGGCGCTGGAAAGAACACGTTACAACAAGACCGCCGCCGCCAAACTGCTCGGCATCAGTTTCAGGGCCTTTCGCTATCGACTGAAGAAACTGGGTATTGACTAACCCGTCTATTTCGCCGGGGGACGAGATAGACGGGCCGGAAACCCGCCTGACTGACACAAATTGTCACATTGAGACAATTTGTGTCAGTCAGGATCGGTGAAAATACCTGAAAACTCCATCTATAAGCAAGAAAATTCACTTGCTCTCCGTTAGCGAGCCATAATATATCATTGTTTTTATTATATAATAATTATTTCGTTCTAAATTTGACTCTACCGCCAAGGTTTTGGCACGTAACCTGCTTTAAGTATCTCACTAGCTAAACTGTCGCGGATCCATCTGAAATGCATGCACGTTTCTCAGGGACGAACCGATAAGGTGCAGTCAGATAGTACAAGTTACACAACGTTGAATAACTTAATCTTTATAAACGAACATACTTCAGGAGCTTTACCATGAAGAAAGTACAACAGGGTTTTACACTTATCGAACTGATGATCGTGGTTGCAATCATCGGTATCCTCGCCGCGATCGCGATCCCGGCGTATCAGGATTACACCAAACGCGCACACGTATCGGAAGGCCTGACTCTGGCCGGTGGTGCAAAGGCGGGCTTGGCGGAATTCTATGCGTCCAATGGAAAATGGCCGAGTGCCACCAACTCAAATGCCAGTGTTGGTCTGCCAGCGTCAATCATCAGCATCCGCGGCAATGCGGTTACAAGCGTTCAGGTGGATCAAAGTCGAATCATCATCACCTATAATCAAAGAGTAGATACCTCAAATAACACTATTTGGGTTGATGCCAAAGCAAGCACCGTATCGGGATCGGTTACATTCACCTGCAGCGGCGGTACAGTGCTTGCGAAATACCGACCATCCACTTGTCGCCCGTAATACCAACCAACTGTGTCCGGGTATGAAGGTACCCGGACTTTTTTTTATTAACAGTATCTGTTAACTTAATCCAGCAAATGGTAAATATAAAATCACAATATTCATGAAAGCCCCCGCCCACAACAACGGTTTCACACTCATCGAGTTGATGATAGTCGTCGCCATCATCGGCATACTGGCGGCCATCGCCATTCCAGCCTACCAGGATTATGTAAAAAGAAGTTATGTGTCGGAAGGCCTGCAATTTGGTGACAACGTAAAAACCAGTCTGTCCGAGTTTTTTGCATCATCCGGAAACTGGCCAAGCACCAATGCAAGTGCGGGCCTGCCCTCTACGATTACCAGCATTAACGGCCTGGCGGTAAGAAGTGTACAGGTCAACGAATCTGTTATCAGAATCACCTATAATACCCGCGTTTCACCCGGGAGCTACATTGACATCGTCGGCACATCAGTCCCTACAAGTGGCAGCATCACCTGGACATGCACAGGGGGAACCCTGGCAAACAAATACAGACCCAGCACCTGCCGATGACGTCATAATCCAGAGTATAATGGTAGCATTGCCGTCACTTCCGTTGGCAGTAATCAAACACAATGACAGAAAATAGAAATGATGTCTCATTCCAGTTCATGATTGGAATTGGCTTGTATCTGTGCCTGTTGCTGACTGCGGCGATTTACTGGCCAGGCCTGGGCAGTCCGTTCACACTGGACGACATCCCGAATCTAATCGGCCTCAGCCAGTTTGACCAGGTCGACACCGCGGTTCGTATTAAACAATTCGTGCTTAGCGGTGGATCCGGCCCTACTGGCAGACCGCTTAGTCTGCTGAGCTTCATGATCAATGATACCAACTGGCCAACCCTGCCATGGGGTTTCAAATATACCAATCTGATGATCCACCTGCTCAATGGTGTCCTCATTTTTATTCTTTCCCTGAAACTGTGCGAGATAGTCAATTGCAGAAACAGAAAAAAATACTGGATAGCGCTTGCGACATGCAGCATCTGGCTTGTACACCCCCTGAATGTATCGACAACGCTGTATGTCATACAGCGCATGACGCAGCTCAGCGCCCTGTTCACACTGATTGGCATACTGGGTTACCTGCAAGGCAGACAGTACATGACAACAAGGCCGGTTTTTTCGGTTTATTATATGACATTCGCCGTTGTCTTTTCCGGTCTGCTGGCCATACTCAGTAAAGAAAATGGTGTATTACTGATATTGTATATTGCTGTGCTTGAACTGACTCTTTTTAGGCAAAACGGCCAGAAATCCAGCCGGTTACTTTTTTATTGGCATACCGGATTCATTCTGTTTCCCATCGTGCTCATCACCGGATACTTTGCTTTCAAGATGCCGGGCTACATCAGTTCCTACGCAGACAGGGAATTCACGATGAGCCAGCGACTGCTCACTGAAACAAAAATTCTTGGCGAATATATAACACATATACTGCTGCCAAGACTGGGGGCATTCGGAATATTCCATGACGACTACCCGATTTCGAGCAATCTGTTTACGCCAAACGATACCTTCATTTACGTTCTTGTTACCATTTCGGCACTCATGGCCAGCATTATTTTCAGAAAAAAACACCCTGTTATCAGTTTTGCAATCATCTGGTTTTTTGCCGGACACATTCTGGAGTCCACTTTTATACCGCTGGAATTATACTTTGAACATCGAAACTATCTACCCATGGTGGGTATCATCTGGGCTGTTACATACTATGCTTTCAATACTGTCTCGAAGATCAAACCTTACATATACACCGGCCTGTCACTGGTGATTCTGTTACTCGCCGCCATCACCTATAACAGCACATGGCTTTGGGGTCATCCCGTTATTTCGGGCCCGACATGGGCATCTGAACACCCGGGCTCCATTCGGGCACAACAATTCGCCAGTGCAGCCTTTACTGTGTTAGGTGATAATGATAAGGCCAGGGAACATATTGTTATTGCACTGCAATACCATCCACATGATTCCAGTCTGTTACTTCAACTTATTCAACTGGATTGTCATAACGGCAGCCTGAATGAAAAGCTGTTACTCGATATACTGCCCGAATTAACCACGGCAAAATATCAGCATGGTGCCATTACCACAATGATGATGTTAGGCAAAATGGCAAAAAGTAAAACATGCCAGACGCTGACCCCGGCGAAAACCAGAGAGATATTAACAGCCTTGATAAAAAATCCTGCATTTCAGTCAAAAACAAGCCTGCATGCCTTGTATTACTGGATCGGCCAACTATATGCCGCAGACAGAATGTTGTTCCCTGCCATTGAAAACCTCGATATTGCTCACAACTATATGGGTGTTATAGATATTCCATTACAACAGGCGGTCTGGTTATCCAGCGCCGGATTATATGATGATGCCTTAAGGTATGTTGATAAAGCTGAACAGATTGATAACAGAATAAAAAATCCCTTTCTACGCCACACCAGAAGAAAACATATCACCAACCTGAGAAAACAAATACAGCAATTAAAAAGAATCTACCTGAAAAACAAGAAGAGCGGTAAATAACCGCTATAATATCTCATTGCTGTCCCGTTAACTTTATGAAGCGCATAACAATGTGAGGACATGGAATCGGTAAGCCTGATCAAGACCGTCTGCCGCACGGATGTGGCAGCCGAGCCGCCATGGATGGCCTGTTTTGCGTGTCTTGATCCGGCTTGCCGGTTTCATGTCCGGATTGCGGGTTAGCCCAAAACGCACTTGCCGCTTACATTTCAACTACATTCGTCATGGGTTAACGGGACAACAGTGATAATATCTATTATTTACTCCATACATGGGTATGGCTTCATTCTGGCTAATAATGAATCTATATATTAATATTAGAGACTCATCAAGAACATAGACACCTGAATTACATGGAACCACAACAACGTGATCAATGAAAAAGATGTCAGCATTGTACTCCCCAGCCACAATGAGGCCCCGGGTATTGCAAATGTTTTAAAAGAGATAATCTCACTGCACCCCCTGGCCGAGATATTAATAGTAGATGACGGAAGCACTGACAATACAGTCGAAATAGGGAAACAGGCAGGCGCAAGAATAATCAGCCACCCCAGGCAAATGGGCAATGGTGCCAGCATCAAAACCGGTGCAAGACATGCCCGTAACAAAATCCTGATTTTTATGGATGCGGATGGCCAGCATAAACCTGAAGATATTCAAAGATTGCTGAATAAACTTGATGAGGGTTATGATATGGCCATTGGCGCCCGTAAAATCAGCAGTCATGCCAGTCTGGGTCGTATGCTGGCAAATACTGCCTACAACCAACTGGCATCCTTCATGACGGGTTATAAAATAGAGGACCTGACATCAGGCTTCAGGGCAGTCAGGGCCGATAAGTTTAAAAAATTTCTGTACCTGCTGCCTAACGGTTTTTCGTATCCGACTACCAGCACCATGGCATTTTTCAGATCTGCCTATCCCATAGCCTATGTTCCTATAGAAGCAAAAAAACGTGCGGGAAAGAGTAAAATAAAACTCTTCAAAGATGGCACCCGCTTTATTCTCATTATCATGAAAGTCGGCGCGCTGTTCTCTCCCATGCGCCTGTTCTTTCCTATCAGTCTGTTTTTTTTTACTGTCGCGACCTTCTATTATGGATACACCTATATTACCCAGGAGCGATTTACCAATATGAGCGCGCTCCTGTATATCACCTCCCTGCTTACCTTCCTGATCGGAATAGTTTCCGAACAAATATCATCACTGCATTACAGGCACTCTGAAGATCAGAACGACTGAAAATAACCCGGTATATTGAAAGAAAAAATACTCATCATCACCCGCAATTTTCCGCCTCTCACCGGGGGAATGGAACGTCTGCTATGGAATGTTTATGACCAGCTAAAAGGCAAATACACTATAACCCTGATAGGGCCACGGCAATGCGGAAACTTTACAGATAAAAAAGATGTTGCCATTGAATGTGACGAGTCTTCCGTCTTCAGATTTTTATTCCAGGCATTCATGCAGGCACGACGGGCTTCAAGGCACAACAATTATGCTATGTGCATAGCCGGCAGTGGTGTCACTGCCCCGGTCACTGTTTTGATCTCGAAACTCCTGGGAATACCCAGCATTATCTATACACACGGACTTGACCTGGTTACCAGTAATCCTGTCTATCAACTCGTATTTATCCCTTTTATAAGGACCGGCTCTACCATTATCTCCAATAGCAACAATACCGCCAGACTTGCTATAAATAAAGGCATTAAAAAGGAAAAGATCTGCGTTCTTTCCCCGGGTGTAACCCTCCCGAAAAATAATTGTTCAGACATAAACATAAGGAATCATTTTAATATCAATAACAAGAAGATATTACTCATTGCCGGAAGACTGACACCACGTAAAGGGATAACAGAATTTATTAACAATGCCTTCCCTGATATTTTAAAACAACACCCGGATACCATCCTGATACTGGCGGGAACAGAACCTGCAAAATCCATCAAACGAACCAGCAATACGGCTATAAAAATAAAAGAAGCAGTTTCGAAAAACAGGTTTGATAAGGATGTCATATTTACGGGTTATG
>DRJK01000125.1 GCA_011052215.1 Gammaproteobacteria bacterium | reverse complement strand
CCATCCATGGCGGCTCGGCTGCCGCATCCGTGCGGCAGACGGTCTTGATCAGGCTTGCCGATTCCATGTCCTCACATTGTTATGTGCTTCATAAAGTTAACGGACCATTAGTAGTGAAATATCTGATTGATTTAAAGGCAGCTTTAAACACACAATGATTCGGGATTATTCAAAACATGAAGAATCGTTACGGTTAAAAAATCACTTCAGTGTCGATGCAAAATCCAGCATTCGCTGTGTAGACCCCAGGGCCTTAATCCTGATTTTCTCATCAATGTGAATTTCGTTATCGCAGTTTTCCAATACATCAGCGAGGCTTTGCAATGTATTAATGGCCATCCATGGGCAATGAGCACAGCTGACACAGGTTGCCCCTTCACCTACCGTGGGTGCTTCAAGGAAAGTCTTGCCTGGTGCGGCCTGTTTCATTTTGTAGAAAATACCGTTATCCGTTGCAACAATCAGGGTAGGGTTATCCAGGTCGTGGGCGGCCTGGATTAACTGGCTGGTTGAACCGACCACATCAGCGAGTTTGATGACTTCACCCGGTGACTCCGGGTGGACAAGGACAGCTGCCTCGGGATACATTTTTTTTACATCTGACAGTGCCTTGGCCCGGAAGGCATCATGCACAATACAGGTACCTTGCCAGAGCAGCATATTCGCCCCTGTGACCCTTTGAACATAGTCACCAAGGTGTTTATCCGGTGCCCATATAATTTTTTCGCCCTTGTTGTGCAAGTATTCGATGACCTTGACTGCAATGCTGGAGGTCACGACCCAGTCGGCCCTTGCCTTTACCGCTGCGCTGGTGTTGGCATAAACGACTACAGTCCAGTCAGGATGCTGATCACAGAATTCACTGAATTCGATGGCCGGGCAGGAAAGATCAAGGGAGCAGGTTGCATCAAGCGAAGGCATGAGCACACGTTTTTCCGGGTTCAGTATCTTTGCCGTTTCACCCATAAAACGAACACCGGCAACAACCAGCGTGGAATGCGGGTTTTCATGTCCAAATCGTGCCATGTCAAGAGAATCCGAGACATAGCCTCCCGTTTCTTCTGCCAGTAATTGCAGATCGCTGTCCGTGTAATAATGTGAAACGATGACAGCATCCCTTTCCTCCAGTAATACCTTGATTTTATCAATCAACTCTTTGCGCTCCACCGCACCAGGTACCGGAATTGCTGTCACATCAGGGACGATATGAGGGTCTAGTGGAGGAATGACGGGTACTTGTGACAGGGTTTCAGGCATATGTTTTAATAATCAATATCTTATAAGTTAATCTGGAATAGTGTATTTTACTTTAATATGGCTTGTTGTGCTCCAGTATAGCAAAGTGAATAGATGCAACGGTTAAAGTAGAGGTGTCTGATTAATATATGCTGCCTGAAAAGATAAATTTCCAGTGGTAAACTACAGAAAGTTTATAAGTAACTGCACTGTTATCCCGTTAACTTTATGAAGCACATAACAATGTGAGGACATGGAATCGGCGAGCCTGATCAAGACACGCAAAACCTGCCATCCATGGCGACTCGGCTGTCGCGTCCGTGCGGCAGACGGTCTTGATCAGGCTTGCCGGTTTCATGTCCGGATTGCGGGTTAGCCTAAAACGCACTTGCCGCTTACTTTTCAACTACATTCGTCATGGGTTAACGGGACAACAGTAAAGTAACTAAAATAAATATAATTAATTATAATATGTGTCTACACCCCAGATCAATACCCACATGCATAAGCCGTGATAGAAAGTAAAAAAGTGATAACAGAACACCGGAATTCCTCAGCGCTGTCAAAACTTCAGCGATTGTCTGAGTATGCCACTGTATCGAATCACCGGTATCTTGTTGTTGTTAGTGGAAGTTATGACTGGGTCAGGCAGTTTGTCAGGGACTATATAGCAGCAAGTGACCGTAATACCGTTTGTTTCTCCGATTCAGAATTCACTGGTTATGCCACGATCAAACTGGATAAAGTTGAAAAATACCTTGGAAGTGAGTTTGATAACATTGTTTTTGATGCCTGTTCAGGTTTTTTCCCCAATCAGGTCGGACAGGTGGAAGGTTTGCTAAAAGGGGGAGGTTTGTTTTTACTGCTTACCCCGGAGCTGGATAAATGGCCCCGGCAGACCGACCTGTTTCATCAGAGTTATACGATGTTTCCCTATAGCAGTGCTGATATGAACAGTCATTTTCTTGCCAGGTTTACAAGCCTGATAAAAGCAGAAGGCACCGTATCCGTTGTTTCACATAATCAGGGTAATAACATTTATCATCCCGATATGGCCTGTTCGTATGCAGGTAAAAAAAATTTTTCAGTCTATGCCTCAAAAGACCAGAAAATTGCCGTGGAAAAAATTATTCATGTTGCAAAGGGGCATCGAAACAGGCCATTGGTTATTTTATCTGACAGGGGGCATGGAAAGTCCGCATCACTGGGAATTGCCAGTGCATATCTACTGCAAAATGAATTGAATCATATTACTGTTTCCGGACCAGGAAAAACATCTGTAGAAGCCGTATTTCGGCATGCAGTTAACATTCTTGGAGCAGAGGCAGAATACCATGATGGAAAAATCACCTATCGCCATGCCATTATCGAATTTATTCCCCCGGATGAATTAATCAGAAGGCCGATATCGACCGGTATTCTTATGATAGATGAAGCTGCTTCTATACCCACCCCATTACTTGAATCCCTGTACCACTTATACCATCGAATCGTATTTTCCAGCACTGTCTATGGATATGAGGGGAGTGGCAAGGGTTTTGAACTGAAATTTCTGAAAAAAATTGAACAGGAAAATCCAGGTGTAAAAAAACATTATCTTGATGAGCCCATTCGCTGGAGCAGAAATGATCCACTCGAAAATTTCTTTTTTAAATCCTTCCTGCTGGACGCAGGGATGCCAGATATTAAAATTGATTCCATACCGAAAAATTCACAGATAAACAGGATCAGTGGAAAAGACCTGGCAAAAAAAGAAGACCTGTTAGGTGGAATATACAGTTTACTGGTTAGTGCGCATTATAAAACCACACCCAATGACCTCAGGATGATAATAGACAGTCCCTATATTTCAATATATTACCTTGAGGTAAACGGGCAGGTCTATGCAACCATACTCGTATCGGATGAAGGCAGGATAGATGCAGAGCTTGCCGGAGAAATATGTTCAGGTAAAAGAAGAATAAATGGCCACATACTTCCCCAGACAATTCTTTCCGAGTTTGCCCATGCCGATGCGGCAAGCCTGGGATACGCGAGAATAATGAGGATAGCTGTCATTCCAGCGTTACAGGAAAAGGGTATCGGCTCGGGGTTTCTCGAAAAGCTTGTGACAATGGTTTCGTCCTCCTGTGATCTTGTTGGTGCAAGCTTTGGCAGTGATTCAAGGCTACTGCGCTTCTGGGCAAGATCCGGGTTCAGTGCAGTTAAAATAGGCCATAAAAAAAATGCTTATAGTGGTCATTATTCTGCCACGGTAATAAAGGGACTGTCGAAGCCGGGGCGCGAGCTTGTTGGTTCTGTACAGAACGGGTTTTATGAAAACCTCTTGTACACATTGACAGATACACATCGATATCTTGATTGTTGTCTGGTGAAGGAATTGCTCCTCAGTTATTCAGGTCTGATCGGCAGTGTATTAACGGCAGAAGAAAAAAATAAAATCCGGTTATTTTCCGATGCGAACAAGACTTTCGATTCCTGTTCAAGCCTGATTCAAAAGTTATTACTGGTGAGTATTAATAATCAAACAATATTCAAACTCCATGACAAAGAATTTTGTATCCTGATTCAGAGGGTAATACAAAGACAGGAAGAAGAAGTTGTCATTGGATCCAACATGCTAACCGGAAAGAAAATGCTGTCGGCCATAATGAAAAAGGCCGTAAAAGAGCTGCTGTTGAATATGCCGGATGTCCACTAATCAAAATAGGTAAATTGAAGACTGAATGGCTTATCAAGCTGGATATTAATAACGCAGAGGTCGCAAAGGATGCAGAGTTAAAACAGGCTCCTGGAATAAGATG